>JAGHBQ010000071.1 GCA_021160945.1 Thermoplasmata archaeon | reverse complement strand
CCGAAGAAAATCTTCCTTCAGGTGGGATTCATCATGTATCTCCTTCGACTTCCAGTAGGTCAGTATGATATATTTTTTAGGCTCTATTTCCAGCTTGTCCAGTTTCTTCTTTGCTATCCTCGCTCTGTGCTCGGAGCCGCAGTAGAGAGCCACGAAACGCTCCTGACATATATTTTTGAGAAATCCCTCGTAGAGCTCCATGTCGTGAAGAGGGACATTTATGGCTCCCTTGACATGATTTTTCAGGAATTCCTCGTGGCTCCTAACATCAACTATCAGTTCCTTCATCCCTGTCACCTTAGAACTTCACGAACTTCTCACGGGGAGCGTTGCACACAGGGCACTTCTCTGGAGGTTCATCCCCCATATAGGTGTAGCCGCACACCGGGCAGATGTAAATGTCCTTCTCTTCAATATCCTCACTCTGTGATGCCTTCTCCTTAGCATCGCCGTACATCTTCGCGTGTATTTTTTCCGCCTCAATTGCAAAATGAAATGAGCTCTCGGCACCTTTCTCTCCAAAATATCTGGCCAACTGAAGATAGGCCGGATACATGTCTTCCACTTCAAAAGTCTCTCCCTCTATCGCTGTTTTTAGATTCTCTGAAGTGCTCTTGATGTACCCAAGATTTCTAGCATGATTTTTTGCATGGACAAATTCTGCATAAGCTATTGCCTTAAAGAGTCTGGCAATATTCTTTTTACCTTCTTTCTCGGCCTGTTCCGCAAATATTGTATATTTCATATGTGCCATGCTTTCTCCTGCAAAAGCTTCTTCTAAACTTTTCTTTACCATCTTTCTCATTTTTTCACCTCCTCACGGACCAACATGCATCATGGGCCAGTACTGGTCATAGTTTTCAAAGTTCTTTAGATTTTCGAGTTCCCTGCTCAGAATTTCATAATGGCCCAGTTCCATATTGGCGAGAATCTGGAGCATCGCCTGTATTTTGCTATCCTCAAATCTTGATTTTAGGGATTCGTAGAAATCCTTTGCCGCCAGCTCTATCCTCATTGCATCCTCTATTATTTCGCTGAGCAATCTCTCCTCGCTGGTGTTCACACTGGGAAGCGGCACATCGCTCTTTTCTGGCAACTTCAATTCCTTATCTTCGAACTTCTGCCGGTAAAGGGATTCCAGATATGCACGATGCTTTTCCTCCTCTCCTGCAAGAAAGAGCAGGCGATCCTTCAGCACCGAATTTTTTACCCTTTCAGCCAGGGTTGTGTAAACATCTTTACTTTCAATCTCACTTTTTATGGCCACCAGTAGTAGCTCTTTAATTCTAAATTTTTCAAGCTCCATATCCAATCACCTCTTTAAGTTTTTTCAGAACATCATCAACATGGCCTTTTACACGGACATTTCGCCAGATATGCACTATCTTACCCTCCGGAGATATAAGAAATGTGCTTCTCATCGTGCCGAAATACTCGCGACCGTAACTTTTCTTCTTTCTCCATACCCCGTATTTCTCGATAACCTCGTGGTTCTCGTTGCTGAGAAGGAGAATCTTCAGATTATGCTTCTCAATGAATCTGGCATGACTTTTCGGCGAGTCCTTGCTTATCCCGATTATCACAGCGCCCAGCTTCTCGAATTCATCCTTCTTCTCACTGAATTCCTTCGCCTCGCGGGTGCATCCGGAGGTGTTGTCCTTTAGGTAGAAGTACAGGACAACCCACTTCCCACGGAAATCTTTCAAATAGTGCTTCTCACCTTTGTAATGTGGCAAACAGAAATCAGGTGCCTCTTCACCAGGATTCATTTCACCACCCCCAGCTCACGGTGCTTATCCGCTATTTTCTTTGCAAATTCTTTTATTCTTTTGTAATCCTCTTCCTTGGGTAGACCTTTGATAAGAACCGGTTCCAGAAGCTCCACCCTCAGAGCACCAAGATTCGCTTTGAGTATCTCCACCGTTCTGCCGCCCCATCCGTAGGAGCCCATTATGCCCACAACTTTCGCCTTGGGTTTGAGCGCATTGGCAATGTAGGCTGCGTAAACGGCGTTAGGATGTGGCCCCGCAAGCATGGTGGACGTTGCGATGATTATTGTTGTTACATCAACCATATCTATGGCTATTTCGCCCAGATTAGCAGTTACAAGGTCACGAACCTTAACCTGCACATCTTCATCTCCAAGATAATTAACAAGAGCGTCAACCATCTTCTTGGTGCTTCCATGCATGGAAACATAGAGAATCAGGACCTCGTTTTTGGTATTGGGTGATGTCCATTCTTTATAGGCATTGATTATGAAACCGGGGTCTCTGTAAGCGGGGCCATGGCTCGGTGCAATGATGTTCGGCTGCAGTGCCTCAATTTTCCTGATGTTTCGGGTTATAATCTGACGAAACGGCATCATTATCTCTGCGTAATACCGCTTGGCTTCGTGATATATGTGGTCATACTCCTCTGCAAAGGTGTGTGATGTGGCCGCATGAGACCCGAAAAAATCGCAAGTAAATGCTATGCTATCCTCCACAAGAAATGTGCTCATCGTCTCAGGCCAGTGCACCCAGGGGGTCATTACGAACTTCAGAGTCTTTCCTCCCAGCTCAAGAGAATCACCTTCCCCGATTACCATGAACTTATCCTCGGGTATGTGGAGTAAGTCCATCTCGAATTCCTTGCATTTCTGATTTGTCACCACCATCGCTTCTGGATATCTCTCAAGAAGGTAAGGAATACCTCCTGAATGGTCCTGCTCAGCGTGATTTGAAATTATATAATCTATTCTCTTCACCTTGAGCTCCTCAAGATTTCTCAGAAGCTGTTCCATCTTCTCGGGCTCCACGGAGTCTATGAGAGCAGTCTTTTTCTCTCCAATTACAAGATAAGCGTTGTAACTTGTTCCCTGTGGAAGGGGGACAATCTCGTCAAATAGAGTGCGCTCCCAGTCTATAGCACCCACATTGTAAACCCCTTCCGCTATCTTTCTTATCATAATAATCAATCCTCCAGTTTCTCAAACAGGTCCTTGGAAGCTCCACATACCGGACAGGTCCAGTCATCTGGGAGCTTCT
>JAGHBQ010000063.1 GCA_021160945.1 Thermoplasmata archaeon | reverse complement strand
CATTTGCAGAGAACGCCGCGCAGAAATTGGGGGAGAAAATTGATTTATCTGTGGAAGAAGTTGCAGAGGGTGTAATAAGAATAGTGAACAACAATATGGCTATGGCCATAAAGAGAATAAGTCTGGAAAGAGGTTATGACCCGAGAAACTTTGCCCTTATATCTTTCGGTGGTGCTGGACCTATGCATGCGTGTGCTCTTGCGGAGGAAACGGGGATCTCAAAGATAATAGTACCTCCAATGGCTGGCGCCTTTTCCTCGCTTGGAATACTCCTCTCACCTATCAGATATGACTGGAAGATGACAATTCTCAAAAATATAGAAGAAGCTACTGAGCTTCTTCCTCAACTTATAAAGAATTTCAGAAAGAGAGTTGAGAGCGTTCTAAAGAGTTACGAACTCAGAGTGATGCTTGACATGCGATATAGGGGTCAGGGTCATGAACTTTCTGTGCCTTTAAGCGAGAATCTAAGAATTTCGTTTGAAAAGCTCCACAGGGAGATTTTTGGATTTACTATGGAGGAGGAGATAGAGATAGTTAATGTGAACTTCATCGCTACAAAGAGAAGGGAAATAAGACTACCGAGGATTGAAATAGGAGAAAACAGAATTACTGGCTGGAGAAATTACAGATTTCATGAAAAAATTCCTGTATATCGAATTCGCAATTTTAGAGAAGAAGAGGGTTCCTGTATTATTGAGGCGGATACCACCACGATTCTGGTGAAAGAAGGATGGAATGCAAAGATAAATGAGTATGGAGCAATACTTATGGAGAGGATAAAATGAATCCTGTAGAATTTGAGATACTTCATAAAAAGATAATATCAATTGCTGAGCAGATGGGAATAGTTTTGCAGAGAAGCTCTTACTCTCCTAATATAAGGGAGAGAATGGATGCATCCTGTGCCATATTTTCCGAGTCCAAGTTTCTATTGGCTCAAGCAGAGCACATACCTGTGCATTTGGGTTCTCTTCATATTCCACTTAAAGAGATAGAGGATTTCGAAGAAGGGGATCAGATAATTTTAAACGACCCATCCTTGGGTGGCACCCATCTTCCAGATGTGACTCTATATAAGCCAGTATATTTTCGTAACAAGCTCATCGGGTTTGTGGGTAACCGAGCTCATCATGCTGACATAGGGGGCATAACTCCCGGCTCCATGCCCGGAAAATCAAAGAGTATATTTCAAGAGGGCTTAATAATTCCACCCGTAAAGATAGTGAAGAGAGGAAAAATAGAGAGAGGAGTTATGGAGCTAATACTTGCAAATACCAGAACTCCAAGGGAGAGAAGAGGTGATCTCACGGCTCAGATAGGAGCCAATAACTATGGGGAGAGAAAACTCAGAGAATTTGTGGAAGATTATGGCATAGAAAAGTTTCATGAATTTTTAGATTCTCTTTGGAATTATACATCCACCTTAATGAAGAGCAGGCTCCAGAAAATTCCCTCGGAAGAGGTGAAGGGAGAGGATTATTTAGAGGTGGGAGATGATCTCATTAAAATAAAGCTACGCGCAAGAGTTAAAGATAAAATTTTCGTGGATTTCGGTGGAACATCTCCTGCTGTAAGGGAGAACATAAATGCCCCTCTTGCGGTTACTCTATCCTCCGTATACTTCTTCTTTCGCTCTTTGCTAGGGGGAGACATACCTGTGAATTCGAAATTTTATGAATTCTTTGAGATAAATGTACCGGAGAATACAGTTTTAAATCCACCTAAAGGATACCCAGTTGTTGCTGGAAATGTAGAGACCTCTCAGCGTATAGTGGATACTCTCATTTTAGCATTCTCCGAAATTCTTGAGCTACCGGCACAGTCTCACGGAAGCATGAATAACATAGCCATAGGTAATGATAATTTCACCTATTACGAAACTCTCGGGGGTGGTGCTGGAGCGTTTAAAAATTACAATGGGGAGGGTGGCATCCATGTGTATATGACAAATACCAAAAATACGCCAGTGGAGGTAATTGAGTCCTCTTATCCTCTTCTTTGCTTAGAATATCAGCTTAGAAGAGATTCTGGAGGAAAGGGAAGATGGAAAGGGGGTGAGGGCATAATTAAGAGATACAGAGTTCTAGAAGATTGCACATTCACAGTAATAAGCGAGAGAAGAATGATAAGGCCAAAGGGTTTAAAAGGCGGAGAAGATGGCGCAAAAGGAATAAACATAGTTGTAAAGAACGGAAAGAAAATCATTATTGGTGCCAAGGATACTGTGGAACTCAAGAGAGGGGATGAGGTAATTATTCTGACTCCAGGTGGTGGAGGATATGGAGTGGTTTAGATTTCAAGGATATGACGATTTTTCTCTGTGCAATAAAGATATAAAGGTCATGATTATATTGGTTACCCAGAGAGAAACTAAAACTGCATAAAGAAAGATGAGGTACCACTCAAGATTGCTATAAAAATTGTAGTTTTCCAGTAAGATGGTAGCTACAAGAAATTGTCCCAGAGGAAATACAAATGACCACCATATGGTCTTATAGGAAATATTCACTCTGCGGATATAATACATTGTGACAATTAAAGAGATAAGGAACCACCAGCTACCAGCCCCGAAGAAAAGAATGAGGAAAAAGGAGACCACGCCTTTTAAAAGGGAAGTGGAGTAATAGTAATTTATCAAAGAAGTTAGAGATGCACCTATTGGGCCCAAATTTATCCAAAAGAGAGGAAGTCTATCTCCCTTTAGGGGCTCATGAAGAATGAAACGGTATATCCACACCGAAAAGAGAGCCAGGTAGAGAAGGAGCCCTGTACCAAAAGAAAAATCAAAGAGGGGGATCGTAAAGTCTCCGTATTCCAAGAGATTTGCTATACCAATTCCTGTACCAGGTACAAGGAGAAGACCTGTGCTCATGAGAAACCAGGATGGGTTTATATGCTCAATTCTTATGTGACTACCTAAGAAAGAGTTTATCATGTTGATAATAACTATGATATTCACAGTGAGTGCTCCAAAAATCCATAGTGGATAGTAAAGGATCTGCTTGTTTAAAACTTCATAAAAGTTTGTTGCGAGAGAAAGAGCGGCTATGCCTAAGGTAACATAAAAATTGGCTTTTATTGGATCTGTAAAATCCTTTTTGATGAGTGGAAAAAAGAATATAAATTTGAGGATAAAGATTGAAAGAAGAAATAGGAAGAGGATAAAGTTGAGATAGGATAATATGCGTGCCAAGTTGATTAAAAAGTCTAGGGAAAATTTTACACTCAGGAGGTATGTGGATGTGATGAATACTCCCAT
>JAGHBQ010000050.1 GCA_021160945.1 Thermoplasmata archaeon | reverse complement strand
GGATATAGAGGGATTAAGAGAGAATCTCCTTACCCTTCTCACCAATGAGGATATTTATCTAAAACTAAAGAGAAACACAAGAAAATCGGTTGAAAAATTCTCCTGGGAGAATTCCTTCCGAGAGCTTATGAAAATCTATTCCCTCTATCTATGATTTTTATACTCGAGAGCTGCTTTAATAAGTGCAGTGTGAAGAGGAGATGGTCTAAGAGGTCTCGATTTGAATTCTGGATGGAACTGTGAGCCCATAAAGAATGGATGCCCTCTCAGCTCAAAAATTTCCATGCGTGCTCCACTTTCATCCTTTCCACTGAAGTGAAGTCCGTTCTTCTCAAATTCATCAATGTACTCAGGATTTACCTCATAGCGATGTCTGTGTCTCTCGAAGATTTCTTCACTCTTATAAATTTCATAGGCTTTCGATCCCCTTTCTATTATCACCTTATGGGCTCCAAGTCTCATGGTGCCCCCGAGTTTATCTATATCTCTCTGCTCAGGTAGGAGATCTATCACTGGATGTGAGGTTCTTGCAAGCTCTGTGCTATGCGCATCTTCATAACCCAGCACATGACGGGCAAATTCTATGACTGCCATTTGGAACCCAAAGCAAACTCCCAAGAATGGTATACCTTGCTCTCTTGCATACTGAGCTGCCATTATTTTGCCTTCAGTACCCCTTATTCCAAAACCTCCCGGAATGAGGATGGCATGAACATTTTGAAGAATATCAGTTCCCTTCTCCTCCACCTCCTCACTATCCACCCATCGGAGATTCACCTTCACCTGAAGATGCGATGAGACATGAGTAAAGGCCTCTCTGTGGCTTATATAGGAGTCTTTGAGATGAACATACTTACCCACTATAGCAACAGTAACCTCATCTTTAGGATTGAAGAGTCTGTGAAGATACCTCCTCCATTCTTTCCAATCGGGTCTCTCACCCCACAGCTGCATCTTTCCCATAATGTATTCCCCAACACCCTGCTGCTCAAAAATAAGAGGAACCTCATATATGGAGCTTGCATCGGGGGCACTCACTACCGCCTCATAGGGTACATCACAGAATAGGGATATCTTTCTCCGGGTTTCCTCTGTAAGCGGTTCCTTAGAGCGCCCTACAAGCATATCCGGTTGAATGCCCAGAGAGCGAAGCTCTTTCACACTGTGCTGCGTGGGTTTTGTTTTCTGCTCCCCCACAACCTCCACCATAGGTACAAGGGTTGTGTGAACGAAGAAAACATTCTTCTCACCCTCTTCCATTCTAAGCTGTCTCATTGCCTCCAAAAATGGCATGCTCTCAATATCACCCACAGTGCCTCCTACCTCAATTATTACCACATCCGCCATGGTCTCTATGGCTATCTTCTTTATTCTTCTCTTTATCTCTTCCGTTATGTGAGGAATTATCTGCACAGTCTTGCCCAGATACTCCCCTTTTCTCTCCCTTTCAATGACGGTGAGATAAACTTTCCCCGTGGTAATATTGTGATCTGAGGATAAATTAACATCAAGAAAACGCTCATAATTTCCCAAATCAAGATCCACTTCACCTCCATCGTCAAGAACAAAAACCTCACCATGCTGATAGGGGTTCATTGTACCTGCATCATAATTTAGATAGGGATCTATCTTAATTGCTGTAACCTTCAAACCCCGAGCTTGCAGAAGTTTACCAATAGAACTTGCGGTGATTCCCTTACCCAGTCCTGAAATAACACCGCCTGTTACCACAATATACTTCATGTAACTTCCCTATGACTTCAGAGTATGTTAATGTTACGCTTGAATGTCCAAAGTTGTGGAGTACGGAAATTATTTGGGATAAGAGCTAAGAGGGAGATAAAGAAAGTGGTAAAATTAAGTGACAGAAGATAAGGTGGATAGTGAGACTTACATGGAGAGATGTGAGCAGTAGAGAAGCGGTGAGAATATATGGAGTGACGGTGAGAAGGATACAGCAGGTAATAAAGAAGTATAAAGAGATCCACAAACGCTTGAAGTCGGGGAGAATTTCCACATGCCTTTATTCGCAAAGCACCTCCTGAAGCCATTCTTAGAGTATTTCTCTCTATCTCCCGGAGGTGATAACCTTGCCTTATAAGGGAAAAATATCCGTAGTCTATTTGAATGCCCCAAGTGCAAAATATTTAATATCTAATAATTCCATACCTTGGTATGGAACTCCAGATATACGAGATAAAAAAGATGGATCTCCGAGATGGTATCGTTATAGATGGTTTTCCATCAGTTGGCCTTGTGAGCTCAATAGTGGCCAATTATCTCATTGAGCGCCTCAATCTTGAGCAGATAGCAATTGTAGATAGCCCTTATTTTCCCGCTCTTGCACTTATAAGGAATGGAGTACCTCACAGTCCTGTAAGAATATACGGTGGCGAACTTGAGGGGAAGGTGAAAATAGCTGTGTTTGTCTCCGAATTTCAGATACCCACATCCCTTTTAAAACCCCTTGCCTCCCTTATGCTCGACTGGGCGGATGAGCAGAAGATAGATATTGTTGTTACCCCTGAGGGACTAATTCAGGAGGAAAAGAAGGATAAAGTGACTGTCTACGGAATTGCAAGCACAGAGTATGCAAAGAAGAAAATTCCCCCGAACGTCGTGGAATTTGGTGAAGGAGTCATAACGGGTGTTACGGGCGTCCTTCTTACAGAGGGAAGAAAAAGAGGCACGGATGTAATAGCCCTTCTTGCAGAAGCACATCCGGATTATCCCGATGCTAGAGCCGCAGGAAGGATAGTGGAAATACTGAATGAGATGATGAGTGGAATAAAGGTAGATCCAAAACCTCTTTATGAAGAGGCAGAGAAGATAGAGAAGAACATAGCCACACTCAGAGAGCAGGCTGCACGGGTAAAAAGGGTACCCAAAGATTACATCTATGCATAAATTTCTATTCTACCTCCCTTAATTTTCACTTTCCCTCCGAACTTCTCCACCAGCCAAGCATTTGTTTTTGTATGCCCCGTCACCTTACGAACATAGTAGAAGGTTTTCCCCTTGGCAAGAAAACCAAAGGGTAAGAGATGAT
>JAGHBQ010000155.1 GCA_021160945.1 Thermoplasmata archaeon | reverse complement strand
AGAATTACAGTGGCATATGCAGCATAGCCTGGTTTGTGGATTCTCACCACATACTGGGAGATAAGCCAGTGGTACGATTCAGCAGCGGCGAGCATCTGGTGGAGCTGTACATCTATCGGGATAGAAGCGCGGAATATTATCAGCTTCAAATCTACGCCTCTTAATTTTTTCTTCTTTTGCATATTTTTTTGGGGATCTTTTATAATTTTTCTTTGAGGGTAAACGAGCATCTCTTGATTGTGCAAGAAACACCTAATATTGATTTTGTGGATGTCCCCAACTGGGTGGAGAGAAATAGAAAGAGAGTAAAACTTATATCTGTTGAAAGACTCATGAATAAGTTCTGAGGGTAGAATTATGCAGAGAGTTAAGAAGGCATGGAACCTGCAGCAAGTCCTATCGCTCTTCGATCCAGTTATTGGAGACTGGTTCTCCTCGAAGTATTCAAAATTAACCGAGCCACAGAGCTATGCAATTCCACTTATTCATAAGGGAAAAAACATTTTGGTTTCGTCCCCCACAGGAAGCGGTAAAACATTAACTGCCTTTATCTCCATTATAAATGAACTCTTTCTCCTGGCCAAAAAGGGAAAACTTGAGGACAAGGTTTACTGTGTTTATATATCACCCCTAAAGGCACTGGCCAATGATATACACAGAAATCTTGAAGTTCCACTTCAGGAAATACGGGAACTGGCTAAGAAGAAGGGGATGGAGATTCCGAATATTAGAGTGGCCGTGAGATCTGGAGATACAAGTCAGCAGGACAGACAGAAGATGCTTCGGAAACCCCCGCACATATTCATAACAACACCCGAATCATTATCCCTCGCTTTAACGGCACCAAAATTCAGAGAGAAATTTAAAGAGGTGAAGTATGTTATTGTGGATGAAATTCACGAGCTGGCAGGCAACAAAAGGGGGGTAATGCTTTCACTTAATCTTGAGAGATTATGGGCTCTTGCAGGAGGATTCCAGCGCATAGGTCTAAGTGCTACTCAAGCCCCAATAGAAGAGATTGCAAAATACCTTGCAGGCTACGAAAATGGAGAGTTAAGAGAGATATACATTGTGGAAGTTGAAGCAAGAAAAAAACTTGATCTCAGGGTCATAACGCCAGTAGAGGACCTTACGATGGTCCCATACGAGGTTGCCAATGAAAAAATGTATGACATTCTTGTCGATATAATAAATAAGCATAGAACTACGCTTATCTTTACCAACACTAGGAGCGGAACAGAACATGTAGCTTATAAACTTAAAGAACGGGGTGTGGAAAAACTGGAGGCACATCATGGTTCTCTAAGCAAAGAAACGAGGTTGAGGGTAGAGGGGGCCCTAAAAAATGGGGAGCTGAAATGCGTTATTTCATCCACATCTCTCGAACTTGGAATTGATATAGGCTATATTGATATTGTTGTTCAAATAGGATCTCCAAAGAGTGTGGCTAAAGGGTTACAGAGAATAGGGCGCAGTGGTCATGCCTATGGCTCTGTCTCTAAAGGAAGATTTGTGGTATTTGACAATGATGATTTAATAGAATGCACGACTCTCATTAAATGCGCCTACGAAGGTAAAATAGACAGAATAAGAATTCCCAAGAATTCTCTGGATGTTCTTGCACAGATTATCGTAGGGATGAGTCTGGAGAAGAGATGGAACGTGAGGGAGGCATATGAAATTGTAAGGCAATCATACTGCTATCATGATTTACCCTTTGAAAAATTTCTTGAGGTGCTCCGCTATCTTGGGGGTAAGGTTCTGGGTGACACGGTGTATTCCAAGATATGGTTTGATGAAGATGAGATGATTTTTGGCAAAAAGAGAAGCGCCCGTATGATTTACTTTATGAACATGGGGACAATTCCAGATGAGGCTGATTATCTTGTTGTAGATAAAGAAGGAAAAAGATTGGGAGATTTGAGTGAGAAGTTTGTAGAGCGTTTGAGAAAGGGGGACGTATTTGTTCTGGGAGCACGAAGTTATGAAGTTTTAACCATTAAGACAGGTAAAGTAATAGTTAGAGATGCCACAGGAAAGAGGCCTACAGTTCCCTCATGGGTTGGCGAGATGCTTCCCCGCTCCTTTGATTTGAGCGTAGAGGTTGGAAAATTCCGTAAATTTGTGGAAGATAGCATAAAAAAATATGGGAAAGAAAAAACACTGAAAATTCTGATGAAAGATTACTATCTCGATTATAAAGGAGCCAAGAGCATAGTTTCATACATATCTCAGGGAATGCATGCAGTTGTACCCACCCATGAGCGGGTGGTAATAGAGGGGTATATAGATCCCTCGGGAAAGCACAGCATTATTTTCCATTTTCCCTTTGGGAGAAGAGTAAATGATGCTTTGTCCAGAGCTTATGCATACAAGCTCACCGAAAAATATGGAGTGAATGTGGGGATAAGCATAAATGACGATGCTTTTATGCTCACTACCAAGAAAAGGATTAAATTGCAGGAAGTGAGGGATCTCCTAACACCTGATGAGCTTGAAGATATTCTCAGAAGAGCGATATTCAATACTGAGATGTTCAAGCAGAGATTCAGACACTGTGCATCCCGCTCTTTTATGGTTCTTCGCCGCTACAAAGGTCGCGATATTTCTGTGGCAAGACAGCAGTTAAGAAGTGATAGAATACTTAAGCTTTTGAGTGAGATTCCTGAATTTCCAGTAATGGAAGAAACATATAATGAGATTCTGAACATTGTGATGGACCTTCCCAATGCTAAAGAGGTACTGAGAAAAATAGAGAATGGAGAAACAGAAGTGAAA
This sequence comes from Thermoplasmata archaeon, assembly GCA_021160945.1. Taxonomy (GTDB): domain Archaea; phylum Thermoplasmatota; class Thermoplasmata; order Thermoplasmatales; family Aciduliprofundaceae; genus S014-41. The sequence continues at coordinate 1,308 of JAGHBQ010000155.1, read as the reverse complement.
CTCTTAGGATATACGGATGCGCCCAGCGTATTTGCGCACAACATAATTCTGGCAGGAATATCTGACATAGTGCTTATGGAAGACAGAAGTGCGCTTCTAAAGGAGCTCCACATGAAACTTCTGGAGAGAGTTATACCGAAGGAAGAGCTCGCCACCGTATTCGAGGAATCGGAAGTAATTGCGTATTTCCACAACAAGGTTAAGATAAGGAATAAAGAAGACATAATGAACTTCCTCAGAAATGCTCCGGGAGCCGACATCCTACACAGAAGGGGTATAAATATATTCGAATACTCAGAACTGCCTCTAGAGAAACTCCAGAATTATGTGGAAGAGCTTGTGATGAGAGGAAAGATAGTGTCCGTATATACTACCCGTTTGCTTTGGACCACTGAGGACAATTTTCCCATATTTTCTACTCTCTATGCTAAGGAGTGTGAGGAGCTCATAGAATTTGAAGGTGAAAAAAAGGTGGAAGATATAGCAAAGGAGACAGGCAAAAAGGTAGCTGAGGTTAGAGAAATATTGAGATGTATGGAAAAGGCTTATCTTGTAGGCAGGAAAATATTAAACAATGAAGTTTACTGGTACAGAAGAGAGAAAATTGAGATGGAGAGAGATTATGCCATAGAGATGCTTATAAGAAATCTTCTTTATTTCAGGGCACCTCTCACCTTTGAGGAAATTGTCTACTCCCTGCACATAGATGAGGAGGATATTCGAAGAGTTCTGAAGTATATGGTGGAATCTGGTGAGGTTGTAAAGGGTATATTTTTAGTGGGCTATGGAGAGCAGTACATGCTCAGAAAAGATTATGAAGAGTTGCAGAAGAGAAGAGGGGTGGATGAAGAAGAACTTCAAAGCTACCGATTCGGAAAAATTGTTAGAAAGATGAGTCTAGAGGAATATTTCCAAAATTTTCTGGTAGCATTCGACGAAGATTCTCTTAGAGTTCGCGGTTGCTGGGATGAATTTATGAATGAAAAAAAGAGGGGAAATGTGTTCTATGGGAGATTTATGAGGGGAAGACTGTGCTATGCCCATAAAAATGCTGCTCCTCTTCTGATTAAAATGTATCGTAGAGAGGAGATGGGTGAGAAAGAAAAAAAGGTTTACTCTCTTATAGGCTTACTTGGTAAAGATGCAACACTCGTAAAGATAAAGAGTATCAGTAATCTCTATCCACATGAGGTGAAAAGGATTCTAGAGAAACTGGAAAATAATCTTTACATCTACAGAGAAAAGGGGCCCAACGGATACTTTTACAGATTAATGAAAATCGAGCCGCAGGGCAGCGAGGAGGAATTT
>JAGHBQ010000153.1 GCA_021160945.1 Thermoplasmata archaeon | reverse complement strand
TCGCAAAGGATTACTAAATGAGATTCCGCAACCTCCCAAGGAGGGAAAGAAATACAAAATATGGATAAATGGAGAGGAATACATGGTGAATGTTGAGGAGATGAGAGAATGAACCGCAATTACCTCTACTCTCATTCACAGTACTTTCTCTTTTGGATATATTTTTTCATCCTCTCAATTTTCTCCATGTACTATGTGTTTATGATACCCTTTGCATTCTCCCGCTTGGGCATTCATCCATTCCTTGCCACGACGCTCTTCTGGCTCTCCCTTTTGGGAAGCTTTATAAACATTCCTGTGGCAAAGTTAAAAAATAAAGTACCAATGGTCAGGGATAGCTTTGTAAATTTCTGGGGCATAAAGTATCGGGTACCCTATGTGAAATATGCTCATACAACCTTGGCTATTAACGTTGGAGGTGCAATGGTACCTGTGCTTGTTTCCTCTCTTATAGTATGGCAACTGATTACACGGCATTTCTTTGTTCTCCTTCTCAAAAGTTTGATAGGAATTTCCATAACCACTCTAATAGCCTTTATTTTTGCCAAACCTGTGAAGGGAGTGGGCATTGCGTTACCTGCATTTCTTCCACCCATTGTGGCCGCATTGATGGGAATATTTCTTGGCATTTCCTCACCTTTACAACAGGCACCAGTTATAATTGCCTATCTATCGGGTACTCTTGGCACACTTATCGGCGCCGATCTTCTTCATCTCAAGGATATAGAGAATCTGGGTGCACCTGTGGCAAGCATTGGAGGTGCAGGAACCTTCGATGGAATATTTCTTTCTGGGATAATTGCGGCTCTGCTGGTATAAAAATTTAGAGGGTAGAGCGGGTGATGTTTACATCTTCCACAAGCACATAAGGGAGGTAAGAGGGTATAACCTCATCCCACCACTTCACCCATATTCTCTCCTTGCTCATATCTAGTATATTTGAGAAGAGATGCACCATGTTCTCAGATACCCTTATGCTCTTCCAGGACTCCTTTATCTCACCATTCTCCACGTAAAATATTCCATCTCTGGGTATTGTGGAGAAATCTCCATTGCGATAATCTTGGAATCTTGTGTACCATAGATTCACAATGAACAGGCCCTTATCGATCTGAGAAAGAAGCTCCTCGTAGCTTTTATTTCCACGCTCCATCACTGCCTGCCATGGTATAGGCATGATTATTCCAGCATTTCCTGTTGTATGTGTATTGAATTTCCGGGCTGTAGAGTAACTATGAAGATAGTTTTTCACAACTCCCTTTTCCACTAAAACTGTTTTTCGGGTTGCAGTTGCCTCTTCATCAAATATTCTGTGTCCAGAACCGAAGAATGTGGAATCATCATAGAGAGTGAATTTATCTGAGAATACCTTTTCTCCAAGTTTATCGGCGAAAAAGCTCATTCCGGAGTCTATCATAAAAGCTGATGCCAGGTTGAGACTGTATGAAACCAATGATCCAAAAGCTAGTGGATGAAAGAGAACCTTGAATTTCCCCTCTTTTCCATCCTTAGGATTATCACCTAAGGTTGCCACAGTACCTGCTCTCTGACCTATTTCACGGGGATCTTCGAGATCCCCTGAATTGGCCGTTGTGATAGCCTCCTGCCCAGCGTTTTTGTATTCATTGAAAGCTCTGATGACCACATCTACATTAGCCATTTCATCTTCAGCATAATTGTAATTGGTGGCTATTTTCCTTTTAACGTAATCTCTATATATCACGCCCGCAGCTCTCTGTGCACCCTTTTCAACAGCACCATTTATGGCTTCTCTTGCGATCCATTCTAGATCAAGATTTAAAAGCTCTTTATCTATCTTGCTCTTCTGATAACTCTGTTTCTCGGGATTTATGCCATAGAAATCTTTATTCTCTGGAAGATTTTCAATCATTTTCACATATTTTTCCAGAAGCTCTTCCGCTTTATCTAACTGCTTTATTGTGGTAAAGAAAACTTTTTTGCCTTTGGAAAGAAAAACATTAAGTGAGGATTCCAGCCATGCTTTGGAAATATCAATATCATTGTTTGAGAATCTCACCTGTCTCTTCTCTCTTTCCTCCAAAACCAAAGAAACTTCGTCCAGATTCATTTTAAGTAGCTTATCTTTCAAATTTTCAATGTCCATACAAATCACCTCATTCTGATGTTTCTGAGCCTTAGATGAGGTCCCCCCATCCATACATCTACACCCTGCATAGGGTCTCCCTTTCCACAGGTGCCTGCGTAGAATTCAAGATCCTTACCTATAGCGTCTATCCTGCTGTAAAATCCGGGAGTTGTTATCTCCAGTATCGGTCTTTTCACGGGCTCTTTAAGCTCGCCATTTTCTATTACATATGCTTCTTTACCCACATATTTTTGATTGTATCGAATATCATCTATGTTCCACTCGGTAAAGCTCTTCATATATATCCCGCGTTTTACGTCTTCAATTAGCTCCTCAAAGGAGTAATCTCTTGGCTCAAAGAATGTTGTACTCATCCTTGGGATAGGCTCTCTATTCCAGGAGGAGGATCTGGCCGCACCATTGCTTTTAGTGCCCATTCTCCCTGCGCTCTCTCTATTATGTAGAAACTCATTTATCTTTCCCTCCTTGTAAAGATATCTTCTCTTAGCAGGGATGCCCTCATCATCATACTTGTAATATCCAAAACTTCCCGGAACTGTAGGATCATCCACCACATTCACTATCTCACTCCCTATCTTTTCTCCCACCATGCTTTGTTTAATGAAACTCTCTCCAGCCTGAGCTGCCTCTCTTCCCATAATTCTATCCGCCTCGCTGGGATGTCCGCAAGATTCGTGAGCTATTATGCCTGCTACCTCGGGGCCAACAACAAGATCAAAGGTTCCCTCGGGGCTCTTCTTAGCCTTTACAACCTTACGAAGAGTTTTCTCCTCCTGAAGAAGAATATCCTTGAAATTCCACAAATCTAATATCTCATATCCTCCAGTTATTCCATACTGCCGGTAGCCTTGCTCAAAGTTGCCATTTTCAATCACACCCATCATGTAATAGTATTCCACCCTGGGAATTCTTGCTTTTATTAGGGAGCCTTCTGAATTCACATAAATTTTCTTTATTATTTTATCATGAAGGAACTGAATTTTCATAGGCGCGCTCAGAGATTTATCAATATCCATAAGGAACTCTATTTTCTCCTCCGTACCAAAATTTTCTATTTTCCTCTTTTCTTTTACTTCCCAGAAATCCTCGTAGCTTTTCTCCTGAGAAAATGGAAATTTTCCATCTCTCTTTTTTGATAACTTCTCTGCAAGTTGCGCCGCTTCCGCTACTTTATCAACGCTGTTAGTGCTCACAAAGCCAACCCCGCCATTTATTACTCTTACTGCAAAACCCCCTTCTTCTGAGGACTCCACAGCACTCACGGTACCGTTCTTAACAACAACTTGATTACTCTTTATCTTCATATATCTTATTTCCGCATATTTTGCATCAATCTTTTCCAGAATTTTCCTCATTATGTCCTCCATTCTCCTTCCCCCATTAAAGGGTCTCCCTTCTGAACTCAAGCAATTTCTCCCTCTCTTTTTTTACATTTCTCTCAAGGATTTCAAGAACATCATGGAAAGCACTGTAAAGATTCCAGTCATAGCTCTTGGCATAAAAGAGCTTTTTATCCGTGTTTAATCTTGCTCTCACACTGTACTTTATCTCTTTTCCTGAGATATGATGCTCCACTACATGGAAGACCAGAAGCTGGGGTTTAAACTCCTTAAACCTGTTAATCTTTCCAAGGAAATCTTCAACCATATCATATATGGTCATATAAGGCTCAGAATCTTCTATATCCAGCCCGGTAATCTGAACGAACACACCCTCCTGCTTGCTCTCTCTCATTACAGCTTCAATAACATCCCTCTGGGAAATAATGCCTATGGGATGCATATTTTTATCTACAACTACGCAGATATGCGAATGATACTCTATCATTTTCTCTACGGCCTCTTTTAAGCTGGAATCCTCGCTAACATAAACAGGAGGACTCATAAGCTCTTTCACATAGATTACCTTTTTCTCTTTCTCGCCGGTAACTTCTCCTAAGCTCTGTCTATCTTTGTCTCTCCATAACCCTTTTGCTGCCTGACTCATATGCAGCACACCACTCAATCTTCTGTTTTCATCCACCACAGGCACACACATCTCTCCAAGTTTTCTCATTATGTCAACAGCATACTCCAAAGGAGAATCCTCTGAAACCACATCAGGTTCACTGCTCATAACATCCTCCACTGGTATCTTTGCTACCCTCTTCATTTTTGGTACAAGCTTTATTATATCCGTTCTTGAAATTATTCCTATAAGCTTATCTTTTTCCACAACTGGTAATGAGCGATAACCGGTATCAAGCATAAGTTTAACTGCATGAGCTATAGTGTCATCCTTTGACAGAACAGGAGGTTTAATCATTATGTTCTCTACATGAGAATAGAGCGAGAGACTCTTTCTTCTAATGAGAGTTCTGTAGCTCATATATCCAATTAGCTCATTCTTCTTGTTTACCACAGGCAGTTCATGAAAACCATGCTCCCGAAGCTTACTTATAGCCTTGGAAATTGGATCTCCTACTTTCACTGTAACAACATTCTTGGTCATAACTTCTCCTACTTTTATTGTCTCCGGACTCATACAAATTCACCTCTTTCGGGATTTAGAAATCCCTCCAGTTCTATATGGTATTACAAGAGATAAAACTTTCTCTTAAGACGTGATAAAAAATTTTATATGCCCAATATCCATACGCCCCATAGGATGCTCCGGTGGTGTAGCCCGGCCAAGCATTAGGGGCTCTCAACCCCTCGACCCGGGTTCAAATCCCGGCCGGAGCACTTAATTTCCTTTCAAATATTTCAACCCTTCAGCTCAGTAAATGAAACTCTCTTAAGATAGTCCTCAGCTTCTTTTCCTATAAGCTTTTTTATAAGCTCTTCTCTCTGAGCAAGATATTCTTCTTTAAGAATGTCAAAAAAGTACCAGTCCCACTTTCTACCGAAGACATAACCCGATTTTCTGTGTCTTCCAACAAATTTAAAACCGCAATCCTGAAGAACTTTATGAGCTCTTTTATTATACTCAATGCTCCCTGCCTCACATCGATCAAGATTGAGAAAGATAAATGAAATTTCTAGTAAAGCGAGAGTTACAATTTTTCCTATTCCTCTATTCCAGTATTTCTTATCTAGATACGTGCCTAGGCTTCCGGTTTTAACAAAGCTCCAATCTTTTAACCTTATAACTGCGGTGCCTATATTCTCGTCCCTCTCTTTTAGAACAATTATGTAATGCAATCGTCTTTCATTTTTTCTTTCCTCTTCATAGTAATCTACAACATTTTCATAGGTGACCATATTATGCGGTTTACCTCTGGAGTAGAGCATAACATCAAAATCGTTCTCCCATCGATGCACATCTTCAAGATCTCTCTTTTCCCATGCTCTAAGTATTATAGGACCTATTTCCAGCATATAAAGATAAATCGAGTAGCACCATATTAATCTTTTTATGAAATTTGCAATTCTCAAATAGACGGGAGGGGCATATCTAAATTGAAAAATAAAAATTAAATATCCTGGTGCGATACTTTTCCGTGTTTCATCAAATCTATATAATCCTCGCAGGTTTCATTATCGGCCTTCTTTCAGGTATGTTTGGATTTGGAGGTAGCTCTATAAGCACTCCTCTTCTCAGGATATTCTTTTTAATTCCACCATATTACGCCCTCGCAAGTCCATTGCCTATGACCGTGCTCTCTTCAAGCGTTGCCTCTGCAAGGTACTATAAAGAGAATCTTATTGAATGGAAAGTTGTGTGGAATCTACTGCTCTTTATAGTACCTGGCTCAGTTTTAGGTGCTTATTTAACCAAATATATAAGTGGCAAGGTTTTGATGTTATTAACGGCGATTTTTCTTCTCTACATCTCTCTCAGATTCATCCTTAGAAGAGATATCAGGAGAATAAGAAAGGTGGAGAAAAGATATTTGATTATTCCGGCTGGATTTTTTATAGGGTTCATCTCTGGACTTCTTGCCAATGGTGGAGGAATATTTGTGGTTCCAGTTCTCTTTCTTCTGGGAATGAATCTCAAAAAAGCTATAGCCTCCTCCTTGGTTGTGGTCCTTCTGGGGGTAATACCCTCAATAATTGTTCATGCATATCTTGGACATATTAACTGGCTTTTGACCCTGTTTCTTACCATCGGCGCAATACCCTCCTCTTATGTGGGTGCAAGCCTAACAGTTAAAATGGATCGCGCGAAATTACAGTTCCTTTACGGCTTATTTCTTTTCTTATTCTCTATTTACTTTGCAATATTTGAGATTATTGTTTCTTAGACTCCCTTATAAATTTGGAAACTGTAGTGAAAATCTCTCTTCTGAAGACAAAGAGGATGTAGGTGACAATAAGGGAAAGAAAAAAGCTTCCTATTATGTCTAAAGGAAAATGCAATCCACAATAGATACGCCCTAGACCCACCAAAATTGATAGAAGTAAAAATATAGTACCAGACTTGTATTTTTTGAAGAAGAAAAACGGAAAGGTAAAAGATAGCATCACAACAGCATGATCACTGGGAAACGAACTATCTGGACTATGGGAGATAAGTGGTGTTGTGAGATTCAAAACAAATGGTCTGGGATGATAGTAAATCTTGCCTATCATCATGGATAATGCGAGAGATAGGAGCACTCCAAGGAGAAGAAAAATGGTGAATTTTTTATCACCTCTGAACCAGAGAAACAGAAGATATATAGGAACTATAAAAATAAGGAACTGGGCTAAAAAAATCATAACTCCATCAAGGTATGGATTCTTTCCTGCCAGAGAATTTATAGCGTTAAACCACTCAGTATTTACTGCTGAGAGCTCCATTGTAAATTAATGTCCCTGCTTCTATTTAAAAATTTTCAGATAAGAAAAAATAATTTATCTGGCTACAAATATCTTGTATTTTTCATATCTGTGCTGTAACTCATAAAGTATGCGGTTTACGATTAGTTTTACTGGATGGTGTGTTAGCTTAACTCTGTTCCTAAGATCTTCAAAGCTTTTAAATGGCCCTTTTTTTCGCTCTTCTAGAATTGCCCACATTGTCTTTTTCCCAAGACCTGGTAGAAGCTCAAGCATGTGCAATCTTGTAGTTATGGGTCTAGCTTCATTGAAAAAGCGAACAAAGTCCTCCTCTCTCCTCTTAACAATTTCCTCCAGAACATAGGGTAACTCGCTTTTTGCTGCATTAGTCAGCTCATTGTATGCTATTCTTCTCTTAACATGCTCTATCTTCTCCCTCTTCTCAAGATCCTTTCCTATATAGATCCTCTCTCCAATTATGAGAGAAACATTTGGCTTTGGTATGAGTTCAAATAGCTTGAACTCTTTCTCTCCCACAGCTATTGCTAGAGGCACTCTTCTGAAACTCTTCTCCTCCAGCCTTCCCTGTGGTAAATAATCAAGAATATATGCATAATCTTCCAATCTCAGCCCTCCTTAAATATACTTCGCCACTATATCAAGGATCTTCTTTATATCTTCTGGTGGCAAAACGATCTTTTCTTTGTGATAGAGGGCTCTTATCTCATCAGGGTGAATGGGTAATATATCCGCGATTTTCACCGCGTGTTTTTCATCCATGAAATCCAAATTCATAAGCTCATCTATGAGCTTTTCGATCTCTTCTTTTTTAAGTTTTGCGAATTCTTCAGCATGAATAAGCGCAGATTTTTGAAGGGAATTAAGATCCCTCTTCTCATTCTCCTCGCGCAGAAGTTCTTTTACCTCTGCGAGAGTAAGGTATTTTCTCATCACTTCACCTTCCTAAGGTGAACGGGATGCACTATCAAAAGTTTATACTTGCCACCATCTCTCACTTTAACTTTGTAAGCTCTACCCTGCTTTCCCACTACTTCACCCGTAAGACCCTGAAATCTGTGGTGGGGAAAACCCTCATGTACCGAGGGATCTATATCAATAGCGGCCTTCTCTCCAATATCAAATCTGGCGAGATACCTTCTAATAGGTGGCATACCTCTTTCCCTAACCTTCTTCCTCAACTTCTTTCTCGATCGAGCCCTTGGACCATGGGACATCTTCATATTCATCACCTAACTTCGTGATAGGGTATAAAAGGATCCCACATATATAACTTTTCCCTGCCAACTCAAATGAATCTTCTGAATTTTTCCCTCTCATCTATAGGCGCAGTGGCATCTAATCCTAACTTGGTGGTCAAGTGTCCCTCATAGGAACTAGGATCCAGTGAACTCCCCCTGACTTTCTCCAGCTTAATTAGATCCCTATCTCCCTGAAAGCGTGTTGCAATTGCCCATTCTACCTCTTCCATATTCCATATGTCTATGTCCTCATCCACAATCACCACATGTTTGAGAGAGCCGTGGCCGCGAAAAGCACCGTATATTGCTCTTTTCCCATCATCCTCTTTCCTTTTCTTTATTTTTATTATCCCATGGAGCCAGGAGCATCCTCCAGGAGTTAAACGAACATCAATCACATCTACCCCCTCTTTTTTCACTTCTCTGTATATGGTGGGTTCTCTGGGCATTCCCATCAAGTTGAAGTGCTCATATCCACCGGGGAGGAGAAGATGAAATATTGGCTTCTTCCTCACATAAAATTTCTCAAATACAACCACAGGTTGCTCCCTTACTAAATCATAAGTGCCTGTTATATCAAGAAATGGTCCTTCCTTCACATATTCATCGGTAATTCTCCCCTCTAATATGATCTCACTTTCATAGGGCACTATATTCCCATTGGGAGTTTTCATTGCAATTTCCACTTCTTCTTTTGCCTGGTGTTTAATGGCAGAGGCTATTTTAAGCTCCTCGGTATAGTAATCAACAGAGGTTGCTGCAGCAAGGAGTACATTTGGTTCTAAACCTATTGTCAAGGCAATCCTAATTTCTTCTCCTCTATCAATAGCTTTCTTGTGCATAGTGTAAAGATCCCGTGGTACAAGTCTTATGGCGGCACGTTCATCATCCAAGAGCATGAGACGGTGAAAAGAGGCATTTCTTTTTCCCTCATATTCTGCAAATACAACTCCTGAGGTTATATATCTTCCCCCATCCTTTGGATAATATTTGGGAAATGGAAACTCCAGAAGGGAAAAACTCCTACTTCTCATATCAAAGTCCCTTATTTTATACTCTTTTGGTGCTTCAATAGCTCGAAGTAAAACTGTGATAATATTTTCCCCTAGAATTTTCTTAAATCTTTCTCGCAGTGCCCAGAGGTTGGCTACGACTTGAAAACCATTTACATCTTTAAAATAAAGAATTTTTTTCCTCTCCTTTTTCATATGCTCTGGCAGCTCTTGGATCTCTGCCTCTTTAAAGGTTATTACATCTTCCTCGAATTTTTTCAGATACTTTTCAAGCATGAAAAGAGTATCTGAGCCAAATTTAAAAAACTTGCGTAATTTTATTGAATCTTTGATTTGGGCAAGATCTCTTCCCTTGGGGAGAGCTTGAAAAGAGGGCATAGCGTAAGTGTCTTCAAGCCCTCAAAGAAGAGCTCCCCAAATCCCCAAAAATATGCAAAAGAGAAAAAAATTAAGAGGCGTAGATTTGAAGCTGATAATATTCCACACTTCTATCCCGATAGATGTACAGCTCCACCAGATGCTCGCCGCTGCTGAATCGTACCACTGGCTTATCTCCCAGTATGTGGTGAGAATCCACAAACCAGGCTATGCTGCATATGCCACTGTAATTCT
>JAGHBQ010000010.1 GCA_021160945.1 Thermoplasmata archaeon | reverse complement strand
GAGCAAAGATAGTTACCAATCTTGATGATCTTACCAGTGAGGAGCTTGGACATGCCGAGATGGTGGAGCAGCGCAAGATAGGTGAGGATAACATGAGCTTTGTAATCGGCTGTGAGAACCCCAAAGCGGTGAGCATACTCATACGCGGTGGTACTGAGCATGTGGTAGATGAAGTGGAACGCAGCGTTAAGGATGCCCTACACGTAGTGGCCAAAGCTGTGGAGGATGGTAAAATAGTAACAGGTGGTGGCTCAAGTGCTGTGGAAATAGCCCTCAGGCTCAGGGACTATGCAGCCAGTGTTGGTGGAAGACAGCAACTCGCCATAGAGAACTTCGCAGATGCCCTTGAGGTGATACCCAGAACTCTTGCTGAGAATGCCGGGCATGATCCAATTGATATGCTCATAGAGCTGCGCAAGGCCCACAAAGATGGAAAAGTGAACGCAGGAATAAATGTCTATGAGGGCAAGATTGCAGATATGAAGGAGCTTGGAGTAATCGAACCTATAAGAGTTGGAAAGCAGGCAATAGACAGTGCAACAGATGCGGCCATAATGATCCTGAGAATCGATGATGTCATTGCTGCCAAGGGAGAGAGTAAGGGCAAGGAGGGAGAGAAAGGTCCCAGTGGCGGAGAGGAAGAATAACTAAAGCAGGATTCTCTCCGCGCTTTTTCTAACTTTTTCCACATATCTTTTGGGAGTTGCAACCAAAAGTATCCAGTCTTGAACTTTTCTTATTTGAAGAGCTCTAGCAAAGGGGGAGACTCTAGAGAAAGTTGAAACTCTGTTTCCGTCCACGACCTTAACATCCGTTTTGCTCAGTCTCGGTTCCGAAAGGTCTGCAATTTTTTGTGGGATATCTATGAGAACATAATGAGGTGGTATCCCAGAAGATTCTGCTATTTCTCTCTCAATTTTTCTTCTCTTCTTCAAATCGTAGAGTTCCTTTATTTCTTCCTCTTTATCCTCAGAGCACTCCTCTTTCTTTATTATTAGAGCCTTCTTGAAGAGCTTTCTGTATTTTATTCTCAAACCAATCTCTCTTGGATATCCCTTACTGTTAATAAGAAGGGAGAGGAGCTCTCCATCATTGAATGTGTAAATTTTCATCCAGTTTTCAAGGTCAATTTCCTCAAGAGCACGGGATATCATCAACTCACCAATCCTGTTGGTTTTATGAAAGTAAACTGCCGTGTACATGAGAGCTCTTGCAACAAGCATGCCCTCTAAGGCAGGAACTCCCTTCTTATCTATCATCAGCTCTCCATTTCTTATCTTAAGAGTGTTGAGTATCCTTGGAAAATCTATCGCCCCATGAGCCACACCTGTATAATGGGAATCTCTGAGAAGATAGTCTATCTGGTCTGCGTCTAGGCTCCCGCTTATTATGTTAATCAAATAGTTTTTTTCAAAACCAAAATATACCTGTTTCTCTCCCACTGAGAGGATATCTGTTCTCTTTTCTACCTTTCCAAGAATCATCTTTTTCAGCATATCCCTGGAGAGGGAATATTCATCGAGAATTTCATAAACTCTCTCTCCTTCATCAAGATTGTTTTCTCCCACAATATCTATCGTCCCATCTATTATTTTTGTAGTAATCTCCATATGATCCATTCCAGTTTTTTCATGAAGCAAATATTCTAGAGTGTGTGAGAATGGGGCATGTCCAACATCATGAAGCAATCCAGCAATTTTTAGAAGAGTTGTCTCTTCCTCAGGCAGGTTTAAAGCTCTTCCCATTCTTTCAGCAACATAGCTCACGCCTATGGAATGCTCAAGCCTTGTATGATTTGCTCCCGGGAAAATTAAGTAACCGAGGCCAAGCTGTTTTATTCCATTCAGTCTCTGCATCTCCGGAGTTTCGAGAAGCTTTAAGGTTATTCCTTCAAACTTTATACTCCCGTGGATGGAATCGTGAATTATCTTGAAACTCATATCGGAAAATTGATGATATGATTTAAAACATTTCCCCCTTCCCTAAGATTAATATTTATAATGCAATTCTCCCCTATGGAAGACCCATACATCTGGATGGAGGATCTCAAGGATCCCCGTGTAAGGGATTTCATTCTGGAAGAGAACACTAAGCTACAAAGATTTCTTGGTGCTCTGCCTGAGAAATGGTACTCCGAGATAAGAAAATTTTACACCCTCCCCTATCTCCTTCAAGGAAGCATAACTTCCTCCGGCTACTTTAAGCTCTATAGAATGGGTGAAGAGTATGTCATAATGAGAGATGATGCGAGGATCATATCCTCTAAGGATCTTGGAGAGAATACAATAATACAGAATTTTTATGTGAATGAATCTGGAGAGCTCTTAGCATTCACATACTCTCAGGGCAGTGATGAAGGGACAACCAAACTCTTGGATTTAAAATCAGGGGAAATTGTGGATGAGTTGAGAGGCACAGTATATGATATCATCTGGATCAATCCAGAGGAGTATTATTATGTAAGGATGTATCGCGGTGGGAGAACTCCCGATGGAGTAGAAGCTCCAGCTACTCGTGTATTCCTAAGGAAAAATGGAGAGGAAAAAATGGTATTTGGCAGAGGAATACCTACTTCTCATTTCATAGGAATACGAAAAACACATGATGGGAAATACATAATGGGAGAAATCTCCTACGGATGGTCTCGCAGCGATATATTTTTTGGGCCTTTAGAGGAGCCAGATGAATGGAAAAAGGTGTACGGCGGAGATTTTGTTTGTCATCCCATAGGCTATAGAGGGGAGCTCTATATTCTTTCTTATGAAAACGACGGAATGGGAAAGGTAATCACACCATCGAGAGAGGTTATTGGTGAGAAAGAGTATCCCTTAGAAGAGGCAACGCTTATTGGAAATCGAATATTGGCCATATATCTGAAAGACGCCTCCTCTTTCATAAATATATTCAACTTAAAGGGAAAATTGCTTGGAATTTTTGAATTTGATATCCCTGGTAGTGTGGAGATAATGGATTCAAAGAAGAATGAGACTCTTTTTAAATACACCTCCTTCACTATTCCCTACAGGCTCTACACTCTCAAGAAGGAAATAGAGTTGCTTGAATCACAGGAAATTGAGGGAGATTATGAAATAGATGAAGACTGGGCAGCCTCTAAGGATGGAACAAAAATTCATATGTTTATGGTGAAGAAATCCGGTATTCAGTGTTCTCGAGCCATAGTATATGGATACGGAGGATTCAGAATTTCTCTGGCTCCAAGATTTTATCCCCACATTATTCCACTCCTCAATCGCGGTGGATGTTTCGTGGTGGCAAATTTGCGCGGAGGAAATGAATACGGAGAAAAATGGCATCGGGCAGGTATGAGAGAGAACAAGCAGAATGTTTTTGACGATTACATAGCTTGCTTGGAGAAATTGAAATCGCAAGGCGTAAAAGTTGTTGCTTGGGGAAGGAGTAATGGCGGCCTTCTTGTCTCTGCGACTCTTGTGCAGAGAGCGGATGTTATGGATGGATCAATAATAGGCTATCCTGTGATAGACATGCTAAGATTTCACAAGCTCTATATAGGAGCAGCCTGGATTCCAGAGTATGGAAATCCGGATGGAGAGGATAGAGAATTTCTCCTTAAATACTCGCCCTATCACAACATCGTCCCTAAGAAATATCCGCCCACACTCATATACACAGGTTTATATGATGACAGAGTTCATCCAGCCCATGCATTCAAATTTACTATGAAAATGAAGAATGTGGGAGCTCCAGTATATCTTAGAGTGGAAACAAAGAGTGGACACGTTGGAGCATCCCAGGAGATAAGAATGAGAGAGCTTGCAGATATAATGGCTTTTGCCTCTAAGATTTTGGAAATTTAGCTCTTTTTTATCTCACCTATTTCTTCATAAAGTTCCTTTAGAATCTCCTCATAATCTTTGACTCCGCTTTCCACCATATCCATTTTCTCCTCCAAAAGCCTTGTTCTTTCCTCACTTATGAATTTGCCATAATTTTCATTCAAGTAGTTGAACACTTCTATTCCTCTCTCCGTTGGCAATAGAACGCCCCTAACCTCACTTATATATCTCCTTTGGAAAAGCTTGCCGAGAATTGCCGCATAGGTGCTTGGTCTTCCTATTTTCCTATCCTTCATGAGTCTTATTACATCTGCCTGAGTATAGGGCGCTACAGAAATTATTCTCTTTTCCAGTTCAATTTTTCTTTTTCCCTCCACAAGGGGTCTTCGAATTTTTACCGCATAGGGATAAAGCTCATATCCTTTCCCCTTTGCTCCAGTTATAAGGGAAAACTCCATTCTATCATCATTCACAATAATCCTGTATCTTCTAATCTCAATAGTTCCTGAAGATTGGGATGCCATGAACCTGCGAAATATGAGATCATAAACCCTTAGTTCTTTCTCATCTGCTTTTATTGGCACAATTTCTTCGTTTATATATCTTTTAAGACTTTCAGTATCCCAAGGTTTTGTGGGTCTTATGCATTCATGCGCCCCAACCTCGCCCCATCTTCTTCTGCGATGATGATCTCCAAGATAACTTTTTGCTATCTTGAGACCAGCATCTGAAACATAAGTAGAATCTGTCCGGTGATAGGTTATTAGACCTTTTTCGAAAAGATTCTGAAGAATGCCCATAGCCTCTCTTGCACCTATACCTAGAAGATGATGTATGTCTTTTAGAACCTCATCTGTGGTGTAGGGTGAAACAAGATATTCCTTCTCTTCCCTTTCGACTTCTTTGATTTCACCAAAAACTTCACCTTTCCATGGTACCTTGATGTGGGTTCCTTTGAGGAACCATGCCTCCCTCTTCTTCTTGGATTCTTTCGCTCTCTTGATTATCCATCCAAGCACGGGGGTCTGGGCCCTTCCAGCCGAGAGATTTCTGTCGCCGAACCTCTGCCAGAGAATTTGTGAAAGCTCAAAACCCAACCAGCGATCCTCAATTCTCCTTACGAGCTGTGCCTTCACGAGATTCTCCCAGATGTCTCTCTCATTCTCTATAGCCTGGAGGATCGCTCTTTTGGTAACCTCATGGAATTCTGCTCTTCCTATATGAGATGCAAAGGGTTTTAAAAGATTTGTCAGGTCCCAGGCAATTTTTTCCCCTTCAATATCAGGATCTGTGCCGATCAAAACTTTCTCGCACTCAAAGGCCAGATTTCTTAGAACCTCAATCTGGTTTCCTGCATAGTAGATATCGCTGGAACCGCAGATCGGACATTTATTCCCCTCAGTAAATTGGTAATTGCAACTTCTGCATTTTCTTATGGGTGCGTATACCGGAATAAATTCTCTTTTAGTCAAAACCCCATGGAATCCTTTATTGGTGACAAGATCCACCACATGGCCCAGCGAGGGAGCAATTATAAGAACATAGTTGTGAGTTGCAACTTCATAGACTATGGCATTTCCCAAAATCCTTATATTAGGCCTTCCAAAGAAATTGGCTATATGCTTGGCCTTATTTGGGCTCTCAACAATAAAGAGTAGGGGTTTTACAAGCTCCTCACCCTTAGAAGCAAATCTCAGCTTTCTCCTATCTTCCTCTATTTCCCTTCTAAGGGTAGGCAAATCAATATCTTCCAGAGAATGGAATTCTATATCATAAAGGGATGCTCTTTTTTCAAAAATTTTTATTCTTCTCTCATCATCCAGGAGAAAACTGGCGCCCTTAGTGATGCCACCTGAGTAGAGACGAGAGCACCTTCCCGAACCTTGGATATATGTCCTTACATCGGGAAATATTATTTTTCCCTCACGATAGAGAAATCCCTCGCCCTCTACTATCTCCCCTCTTCTGAAAAGTTCCTTTATTCTATCTCTAATTTTCTCTATTTCTTTTTTATTTGCAAGCTCTTTCAGCTTGGGATCCCCCAGGAGATAGGCCATTGTAAGGAGCAGTCTATCATTCAAGGAATCCACATCCTCTGCCCCTACCCTGAATCTTGGTATGCCATAGAATACAACGAATTTTATCCTTTCTGGGAGATCTATACCTCTTATAAGAGAACCGTAAGGTGTGGCAACACCTACAAGCTAATCCAGTTTTACATCTTTCAACTTCTGTTAGGCTTCCTTATCCTGGAAAAGAACAAATCACACAGCCAAATCTTTGCGAAGAGGAATACGAGTTT
>JAGHBQ010000106.1 GCA_021160945.1 Thermoplasmata archaeon | reverse complement strand
CACGAGGCTAGGTGATGTGGTCAACATTAGCCTCGAACAACTGGATGCCAAGCTCGTCGGTATATGGAGCGATGTCAACGACACTTATGCCCTAGTAGAGACTGCCTATGGCGATATGAGTGCAAAGTTGGATGCCATCGATGCCAAGATAACGGATGTGAAGAATGGTATTGCTACAATACAGACCACACTTGGCAACATACAGACTTCATTGAGCAATTTGGATGCCAAGATAACCTCACTGCAGGGAGATGTGGCAACAGTGCAGACAGCCCTTGGCGATATACAGGTGAGCCTGGAGGATCTCAATGCTGCTGTTGAGGCAAATGCAAATAGTCTTGATGATCTAAAGGGCAGTGTTGCCACGATACAGACAAGCCTGGGCGAGATAAAGGGTACAATCACAGATATCAAAGATGGAGTTGCAACAATCGAGACTGATCTAGGAACTGTGAAGACTGATGTGAGCGATATCAAGACAACAACCGAAGATACAAGCGGAAGTGTGAGCACAACGCTCTACTGGGAGATTGGAGTGCTTATACTAGTGATAATCACCCTTGTGCTGGTGGCCTATGTAATCATACAGGTAAACAAGCTATCCAAGTCTGCAGTCAAAGAAGAGACTGTTGAAGAAACATCTGAGGAAACCGAATAATCTTTTCAACTCTTTTTTCTTTTATTTATTTAAGTATTTTTGGATTTAGTTCAAAGGAAATATAGGAAAGTTTTTTAAATTCAGTCTATTATCTCAATCGATGAATATTGTAATCGGGATTATGGGGTTCATAATATCGCTTATCCCTATTGTAGTGCTTTCCCTCCAGATAAAAGCAGGCAGAGCTCAATTTGTGATGCTGTACATATTCCTGGTGCTCTACTATCTTTCCATCATCCTCTATTCTCTGTGGCCTGATGATGTTCCCCTCCTTTTCATTTATCTCTTTGAAATGCTCTTCTTCCTCAACATGTATAGGGCATATCTTCAAAAGGAACTCTTCTTTGCGATTCCAGCGATCCTTTATTTCAACGACCTGGCTATCATATTCACATTCTACTTTGCAACCTTCAATCTTGTTGAGCTGGCGAGAACCACGCTCAAGGGTAGAAAAACCTCACCATGGGTATTCTCATCACTCATCTTCTTTGAGCTGGGAATAATATTACAGATTTTGGAGATTTTCAACTTCCGGTGCTATGTGAGCTTTTATGCCACGATACCATTCCTGATAGGCTCAATTCTATTCATAATTCCAGGATTGAGGGTAGCCTATGAGAAAGAAAAGATCTGAAAGCAGGATAGTGTTCGAGATACTTTCCATAATAGCAAAAGAGGAGTGTAGTGTATCACTTATCTTAAGGAGGGCTAATGTCTCTTATTCCAAATTTAAGGAGATAGAAGAGAACCTGCTCAAAAAGAAGCTCATAAAGAAAAATAGTGACGGGGATAAGAATGTTTATGAAATCACAAAAGAAGGAAGAGAGTTTCTGAAAGAGTGGAGAAAGTTCAAACGTCTTATGGAAATGTATGGGTTTGAACCCTGAAAAAGATTAAATATTATGTCTGTAATGTTAGGTTGTGAGGAGGAAGATATGGTATGACTGGAGAATATATCTTGTCGTAGTAACTTTATTTGCCATAATACTCCGCTCCATACCCGCATGGATGTATTCTGCCTGGGGAAATGATTTTGGTATATATTATTCCATAACAATTGAATTTCTTCAAAAAAAGAATCCATTCTATGAATATCCCGCTATATGGGGCTCCTCCGGATATGGCTCTTTTCCGATGCTTTATCTCATTATTCTTTTCTTTCATGCAATTACGGGGATAGCCCCAAATGTGCTTCTTTTGAAAATTCCGCCTGTAATAGGTGGACTGTGCGTGGTCCCTCTTTATTTCATCACATATACTCTCACCAGTAATAGAAAACTCTCGCTCATAGCCTCTTTCCTCCTTGCCATCAATCCTGTGCATATGTATCAGACATCAATGCCCTACTTTCTCACGATAGGGCACTTCTTCCTCCTTCTATCTATCTATTTCTTCATAAAATGGCAGGAGGAGAAAAAATATTTTTATTATCTTGTTCTCACCTCATTGCTCCTTCTTCTATCCCATCATCTTACCACTTATATGTTCATCATCTCATCTCTTGGCATATCATTCATCCTTCAGATTTACGCCAGAAATAGTAAAAGGAAGACGAAGAGAAATTTTCTTTTTGTGTCGCTTTACAGTGGTGTGGTGTTTGCTTACTGGTTAACAAGGGTAAAGGGAATGTATTCTTTTCTTAGCAGTCCCTTTCATCATCTAATTCCCTGGTATGGAACAATAATCCTATTTTATGTAGCTCTCTACTTACTTTATCTTCTCTCATTCCATTTGAAACTTACCAAATTATCAAAAGTGCGGAAATGGATAGGAGAAATTAAAATTTCTCATATCTTCTCTTTCTCGCTTGCTTTCTCCATGGTGGTATTCCTGCTTCTTGCTCTGGTAGGGTTGCGCGGCTACTATATACCATTCACTGCAATTCTTTATTCTATACCCTTTATGCTAACCATAGGATTTATGGGTGTGGGATTGAGCAGAAT
>JAGHBQ010000051.1 GCA_021160945.1 Thermoplasmata archaeon | reverse complement strand
TGTTTACCGTATCTTTATCTCATATTTCATGTTTCCCTTCTTTATCTCCTTATCTCCTCTTAATTGTGCGACAAGGCATTAGTAATAAGAAATTTAAAATATTTAGATGCATTTATCGGCGAGATGACAGAATGGGTATATGCCAATTTAGTGGATATCGAAGGTTGTGTTCACACAGTAGCTCTTAGAAAAGATTTTGAATCATTTTTTAAAAAGGGCATAGGAATTGACGGTTCTTCAATTCCAGGATATGCGGATGTAAATCGCTCTGATCTTGTGGCAAAGCCAGATATGGCAACCTTTATTAAGATTCCCTGGAGAGAGAATGAGTATCTTGTGCTTCTGAGGACATACTATGGAAAAGAACCCTTTGAGAAAGATCCAAAGAACCTGGCTGGAAAGGTTGATAAAGCTCTTGACTCTCTTGGCTATACAGCCGTGCTTCGACCAGAACTGGAGTTCTTTGTACTTAATGAAAAACGAGATGGAACTTCACATTATTTTGAACCACCATATTCGGATGATACCTTTGAATATAGAAAAAGGGTGAGCGAAAATGTTCAGGCTATGGGCATTCCCATAAGATATCACCATCATGAAAATGCTGCCGGTCAGGTAGAGATTGAGTTAATGTGGATAAATGGTGTGGAGAGAGCATGCGATTATACAATCTACACAAAAATGGTCTCGAAGTGGATTGCAAAGGAGATGGGTATAAAGGTATCCTATATACCAAAATTGAGGAGTGATATGGCGGGAAATGGAATGCATGTGCATATATTTCTGAGAAGAGGAGAAGAGAACATTTTTCAGGGTGAAGAAAATCTCACTCAAGAGGCTTTATATTTCATAGGTGGAGTTCTAGAGCACGTACCTTACATCACGGCAATTACAAATCCCACAATAAATTCATACAAGCGATTATTCGGGGGATTAGAAGCACCTAAATATATTTCCTGGGGCTATCGAAACAGAAGCTCATTGATTAGAGTACCATCAGGAATGAGTGATATTGAGATTCGCAATGCGGATTCTGCTGCTAATCCCTATCTTGTGTTTTCTCTTATAACGCTAGCAGGCATTGATGGGATAAAGAAGAAGATAGAACCACCTCATCCAGTAGAGTTTGATCTCTATTCCATATCACCAGAGGAACTTAAAAAATATCCTTCTCTTCCCAATTCTCTTGAAGAAGCCATAGAACTTATGGAAAGCGATGATTTCGTTAAAAACTCTCTTGGCTCGGAGCTCTTCCAGAGCTTTGTGGATATGAAAAAGGAAGAAATCAAAGAATTCCGGAGCACAGTTACAGACTGGGAGATTCAGAAATATGGAGATCTGTGAGGGAAAAATATAAAATGTAGTCTGTCGATTCAAACCTATGAAATCCGGGATAATTATAAGGGAGATCCGAGAGGAAGATAGGAAAGATATCGAGGAGATTTCAAACCTTATCTGGGAAGGTGAAGATTATCTATCTTCCGTTTTTGATTCTTGGCTTAAGGATAAAAATTTTTATGCTATAGAAGTTGATGGCAAGGTAATCGGCACAGGGAAAATATCAATTCTTCCAGGAAAAGTTGGATGGATGGAGGGACTTAGAGTTCATCCGAATTATCAGGGTAGGGGACTTGGGAAAGAAATGCACATGTTTCTTCTTAAAAGAGGAGAAGAGTTAAAAAATAAAGGCATCGTAGATTTTCTGGAGTTTGCTACGGAATCAGATAATAATAGGAGCATCAACCTTGGCCTAAAAACAGGGTTCTCTGTTGTGAAAAAATATTATGGATTTTCCTATATCTCAAAGGAAAGCGGGGAAAGGCCACAGCTTTCCAGGTTGGAGGACATAGAAAGCCTGGAGTATGAAGATCATATACCCTGCGCATGGAAATTTGTGAGGAAAGTGCCTGATTCATTGGAATTCTTAAATAAAAGATGTCAGATCTATGAGTTCCACGGAATAAAATTTCTTGTAACGGGAAAAGAGGAGCTTGTTGTAACTCCCGCTTCCCTCGAACCTCAGAAAATTGAGAAAATAAAACCAGCCCTTAATTATTTAGGCAGGGAGAGAAGTGTGTATATGGTGATTCCAGAAGATAGGAAATTAGAGGATTTTCTTGCTCTTGGATTTCGAAAATGGGAAGATAACTCGGAGCCAGAAATCCTTTTGCTGAGAAAGAAATTATAAAGGAATTAAAGAAATTCTTTTTCATCCACTGGCATCATGGTAAATCCTGAGATCACCTTGGGATAGAAATCTGTGGTTTTTTGAGGCATTCTTTCCAGATGCTTTGCCACTTCAAGTACCTTACTCGGTGGGGTGGGATTTAAAAGGAAAGCAACCTTGGCAACGCCGTTATTCACTTTTTCCACTGCATCTTCGATCCATCTCTCGTAGTATATATCCTCATCTATTTTTGGATCTTTAACTCCCAGAATCTTGAAAATTACCTCTCGGAGAACCACGGCATCCAGACTTCGATATGCATCGCTCCAATTTGGATCCATGAATTCTGAGACATCTCCAATTCTGATAAGAGCGTATGCCTTCCCATCTTGGTATACCACAAAGGCATTTTTATCTCTATTGTTAGCCAGAAACTCTTCTGCATCTTTTATATCAATTTCCTCCACAGTGAAGTATTTCTTTATTTTATCCCAGTGCTCATCATCAATTTCTACCTTTGCTAGAAGTCTGTGGGTGGGTAGCACTACAAGTCCTGGATCATCAAGGCTCACTATATATGTCATCCTGTAATTAAATGCATGATTTTCCTTCCAATTTTTAACTTTTGCACGCATCTCATCTCTGAAGTATACTGCTGTTTCGTACCTATGATGACCATCTGCAATAACTACCTGCTCATCTCTCAGAACGTCCTGAATAATCTTAATCTTCTCCTCCTCATCCACACGGTAGAGCCTGGTTACTGTGCCATAGTCATCAACACCGTAGAATTCAGGCTCACCCTTTATCGTTTCTTCAATAATATCTTTAACTCTTCCGTCGTCACGATAGAGAACAAATCCTGCCTCCAGATTAGTTTTTGTGGCATGAAGCATCTTGAGGCGATCTTCTTTAGGACCTTTGTGTGTTTTTTCGTGTGGCAATACCACTCGCTCCTCAAATGGATGCAGTCGCATGGCCGCTATGAAACCTCTTCTTGTGTATTTCTTTCCTCTCAGCTCAAATTCCTGTGTGTAGATGTAAACTGCGGGCCTTTCATCTCGTGTAATTATGCCCTTTTCTTTCCACTCCTTCAGTCTCATAGCTGCTATCTCATATCTGTTCTCCTCCCTCGGAAGTATGAGTTTCACAAAATTGTACTCGTGCCTTTGGTAATACTCCTCCTGCATCTTTGCATCTATCTTATCATACGGCTGTGTTATCACCTTACTTAGATCCCTACCGAGCACAGATGCATTGTAATGAATTGCTTTAAAAGGTCTTATTTCCACCATCTTTTATCACCAGAGGATAATCTCTCTCCACATTATAAAACCTTCTCTAATTTCGTTGGGAAATATACAGAACCGCCTGCTCATGAAAAATAGCAATTAAACTTATCTCAAAAAAAGAATTAAGATTTGAGCTCTTTAGCTATTTTTTCAGCGATTTCTATACCCGCCCTAGTTTGCCCTTCTTTTGCCTGAGCACCTATATGCGGGGTGAGTACTACATTATCTAGCTCAAAGAGTTTGCTCTCCTTGAGGGGCTCGTTTTCATAGACATCAAGAGCTGCACCATAAAGCTTGCCGGATTTAAGAGCGTTGTACAAAGCCACTTCATCCACTATTCCACCTCGAGCAGCATTCACTATTATGGCGCCGTCTTTCATCTTTGCTATACGCTCTGCGTTTATCATATGCTTTGTCTCAGGGGTTAAAGGCACATGTAGTGTTATTACATCAGCTTCGGATATTAGAGTATCCAATTCTCTGTACTCCACGCCCAGTTCCTTTTCTGTGGCTTCATCAGGACGATAAACATCGTAATACAACACTTTCATACCGAATGCCTTTGCTCTCTTTGCCACTTCCCGTCCAATTCTCCCAATGCCAATAATTCCCAGCGTTTTACCGTACATCTCTATACCCTTGCACTTCTTTTTTGGCCATGCACCATTTCTAGTCTCCCTGTCCGCATATGCAATCTTGCGCATAACTGCAAGGACTAGTCCGATTGTAAGTTCTGCAACACTTATGCTTGTTGCCCCAGGTGTATTGATCACCTTTATTCCTTTGCTCTTTGCATATTCCACATCTATATTATCTAGTCCAACGCCAGCACGACCAATGGCTTTGAGATTCTTTGCCGCATCTATCATCTCTTTGCGAACTTTTGTGGCGCTGCGAACTATTAAAGCATCCATATCAGCCACATGCTTTGGTAGCTCTTCCTTAGGAACTCCTGTTAAATCCACAACTTCAAGCCCTTCTCTTTTGAGTATCTCCACTCCTTCAGGAGCAATGGGATCGCAGATTCCCACCTTCATTCAGTACACCCCCCTTTCTTCCAGAATTTCATCTATGGTGTCAAGAAGTCCCATGATATCTGTGGGGCTCAACTCACCCATATGCGCTATTCTGAATGTTTTCTCTTTCAATTCTCCATAGCCATTGGAAATCCTTAATCCTCTCTTTACAAGTTCATCATTTAGCTCCTTCACAGAAATTCCAAGGGTATTAGCCACCGTTGTAACGGTTACGCTCTCATATCCCTTCTCAGCAAATAATTCAAAGCCTCTTTTCTTGACCCACTCATGAACAAGTTTTTGCATCTTTACATGCCTCTCGTATCTGGCCTGCATTCCCTCCTTTAGCATTATATCAAGCTGCATGTCCATGGCGTAAAGAAGGGGCACAGCTGGGGTTGTCGGATGCTGCTTCGCTTTTTCAAATTTCTTTAGCATAACTTCAAAATTAAAATAATAACCCTTGTTTTTCACACTCTTTGTCTTTTCCATAGCGGCATCGCTTATAACTGCAACCGCCAAGCCAGGAGGCAGTGCAAAAGCTTTCTGCGTGGATGTGATCACCACATCATATTTGTTTACATCTATAAGGTCTCCAAATAACGAGGATACAGCGTCTATGGCTATAAGAGCATCATTTTCATGCGCAATTTTGGCGATATCATCCGTGGGATTGCGTACTCCTGTGGAAGTTTCGTTGTGAGTCACTGCCACAAGCTCATGCTTTCCTTTCTCAATTTTTTCAGAGATCATTTCAGGTTTGACTGCCTTTCCCCAATCTGCCCACACCAGCTCGGCATTCTTTCCATTGCTCACAGAAATTTGGTGCCATCTTTTACCAAAAGCACCACAAGCGCCGTGAAGTAGATTCTCATTTACAAGATTTCTAATGGCACCTTCCATAACCCCAGTTCCACTTGAGGTGAATACCATCACTATATTATCAGTGTTCAGGAGTTTCTGTATTTTCTCCACTATTCCACCATAAAGATCGCTCATCTCCTTAGTGCGATGACCAATAACCCTCTGAGCCATTGCAAGACGAACTCTGTCGTCCACTTCTGTTGGACCCGGTATAAATAATTTTGGGGTATTCTCTATCATTTAAATCACCATGGGGATATCAATTTCCACAATATATAGATTTTCACAAAAAGTTTGGAATCTAAACCATTTCCCAAAATAGAAGAGAGACAAAAATAAATATGGAAAACGCATGGTTGAAAGAGGTGACATAAATGATCTGCGAGCTCTGTGGAAGAAATGTTCCCCGTCTTAAGAAAGTTATAATTGAAGGTGTGATTTTAAACGTATGTGATGAATGCGCAAAATTTGGAAAAGAAATCAAAGGCAATGAGATCCCAAAGGATGTAAAGTATCTTCCTCCGGAGGTGGTGAGAGAAAGGCTTGAAAGGAAGAGAAGAAAGAGAAAAGATTATCTTGAGGAGGAAGAGGTATTGATTGATGATTATTCTCGCGTTATAAGAGAAGCGCGAGAAAGAATGGGATTAACTCAAGATGAGCTAGCAAAGAAAATCCTAGAAAAGAAAACTGTTATTTCCAAAATAGAGAGGGGTGAAATGAGACCCGATGAAAAGCTTATTAAAAAATTGGAAAAGGCACTGAACATTAAACTCAAAGAAAAAGTTTCACCCCTCTACAGAAAGGAGGAAGAGAAGAAGAGTGGTGCGTTGACATTGGGGGATCTTATCAAGGGTGCTTTGTAATGGATGTATACAACATAATATGTGCCATTATCGTGGTAATTATCGCTACAATAGTAATTCAGTATCTACTTAATCCCGCATGGCACCACATCGGATTGCCTCCTAAGGAGAAAAAGAAGAATAAAGAAGAAAAAAGCGAAGAAGATAGAAAAAAGGAGGAAGAATTTTACAGAGAAATCTGGAACGCAAAAAAGAGAAAATTATAGAACTCTTGCTCTAATAAGTCCCCTCAGAGGAATGCCATCTATCTCGTCCCACGGAGTTTTGTTCACAAGCACAACACATAACACAGGCTCTCCACCCGCCTTCTTTACATCTTCTATGGCTTTTCTCATAGTTTCTCCTGTGCTAAGGACATCATCCACTATAACAACTTTTTTTCCCTCTATGTGGGCGTAATTAGAAGAAAAAGCTCCTTCTTCACGCTTGGGATGTGGCCTGTAAATTATCAGTTCTAAGTTCATCTCCTCCGCTATAAATGTTGCAAAAGGGATTCCATTTATAAGTATGCCTACAATGGAATCTACATCAAAATCCCTTTTCTCCATCTCTTCCAGAATGATATCACTCATTATTTCGGCAATCTTGGAAATTCTATAAGGATATATTCCTATGCTTCTCCATCCTATCTTGACATCCTTGGGCATCTCCTTTTCTTCAACACCCTTCGTCAGAAGCCATTCTACTGTTGTAGTTGACAAATGCAGCTCGGCTGAAATCTCCTTAATATTGAGACCTTTTTTTTTCAATTCCAGTGCCCTTTGGGCA
>JAGHBQ010000044.1 GCA_021160945.1 Thermoplasmata archaeon | reverse complement strand
GAACTCTACAATTCCACCATTGTATTTGAAACTCTCCTTTTTTCCACTTCTCTCATCTTCCAGCTCTATCTCCACACCCTTATTCAAGAAGGCAAGATCCCTTAGCTTCTTCTTTATAATATTATATTTGAATTCTGCTGTCTCAAATATCTGGGGATCTGGCTTGAATCTTATGTATGTTCCTCGAGGATATTTAAATTTCTCCTCATTCTCTCTTTCCAGCCAGACTATTTTCTCCCCCTTTATCTCCCCTACAACATGCACCTCGCACTGGGGTTGCCCTCTTCTATACCACTGAAAGTAAATTTTTCCATCCCTTTTCACATAGGCCTTCAACCATTCAGAGAGAAAGTTAACCACATGAATGCCAACACCATGTAATCCGCCAGTAACCTTATAAGCCTTTTTGTCAAACTTGGCACCAGCATGCAAAATAGTCATAACTATCTCCAGACCTGGCTTGCCTTTCTCTGGATGTATATCTACAGGAATACCGCGACCATCATCCTCCACGCTCACACTACCATCTTTGTGAATAATTACACTTATTCTTTTACAGTAGCCAGCCAGGGCTTCGTCTATGCTGTTATCCACAACCTCATAAACCAGATGATGTAACCCCCTTTCATCAGTGCTTCCTATATACATTCCTGGCCTTTTTCGAACGGCTTGCGAATCCTCTAAAATTTGAATTGCCTTAGCATTATACTCATTCATCTTTCTTCACCGCGGAAATTATAGAAAAGGATATGGCGAATGCATATAAAACACCTTCTATATGGCTAGAAATGAGACTTTTTGAAAATTCTCATCGAAAAAATAATATAACAGTATGACATACCTAACAATGTTATATAGCAATCTGCGGTGAAATTATGGAAAAACTCAGGGAAAAGATAAACAGAGAGATGCGCTCTGGTCTATATACGCTATTCATCCTGCAGAGCTTAAAGGATCTTGGAGATACCTATGGATATGAGATAGTAAAACACATTGAAAGGAAAAGTGACGGGTGCATAAAACTGAAGGACGCCACCGTTTATCCTGTTTTGCGTTATCTTCACAAGAAGAAAATTCTCGAGGCTTACTGGACAGAGCCAGAGAAAGGAGTGCCAAGGAAATACTATCATCTCACTCCTCAAGGATATAGACTTCTGCAATATTTAAAGAAAGATTATTTTAAACTAAAAAAACTCTCAGAAATGATTCTGGAAGGTGAGAAAAAATGATAACCCTCATGCTCTCTCTAATATATTTAGCTCTGGCATTCCTCGAGTATTTTGTTGCCCCGAAGGTTGGGCCAAATCCGGTATTTGGCTTTAGAGTGGGATATACATTTGCCAGTAGAGAATCCTGGGAGAAGAGCAACAGGTTTGTGGGGAGGTTAATGCTTATCCATGCCCTCCTGCTTTTACCTCTCTCCCTGATGGGTGATGAAATACTCGCACTCTATCTTATCGCATTTATGATTCCCCTAGTTCTCATAGTTCCTGTGGGACTACGATATGCTTCCAATATTCTCGAGATGGTTGGTGCAAAAAAAGGTGTGGAAGAAAGAAGAAAAATGCAACCTATCAGGATAGAAGGCCCATGGTTGTGGTTACCCCTGATTGCATATGTGATTTTTCTAGCGGTGATGATCATTACTTGTCCTGAGCTTCCCTCTGTAGTTGCCACCCATTTTGATGCTGGAGGTAATCCGAATGGCTGGCTCTCTCGAGAGGAACTTTTACTCTTTAACTCTCTCATTGGAGTCCTTCCCTTGGGAATAGCATACCTTTTCACTTTTCTCGCCAGAAGATATCCCCTCTATCTGCATCCTGGAAGAATGAAATTTAAGAGAGGAGCGATTCTAAAGACAGTGATTCTTGAAATGAGTTTGGTGGAGCTCATGCTCATTCTCGCATATTTGGGGATGCTCCTCTATGCAACTAAAGGGGAAAATTACATAAATATCATTATCATGCTCTCCCTAATCATGGTCATATCACCCCTGATATGGCTATACACCAAAGGTAGAGAAAGTGGAGGTGAAAAAACATGAAGAAAGGAATAATAATACTGGTGGTGGGAGTTATTCTGGTGGTGGCTGCCATAGGAATATATATAGCTCTTTCCGCTGGTGCTACCAAGGAAATGAAGGAGCTACATTTAAGCGCAGGAGAAACAAAGGAACTGAGTTTTCAGCTGAAGAGCGGGGACTACTATCTTGTGATAACCACAGATGGAAAAGTTAACTATACTTTACTTGATGAAAAGGGAGAGACAATTAAATCAGGCACTGTAGAAAAGCAGTTTTCTGGAGAAATGGGTCATTTAAGTGGAAATTATACCCTCAGAGTGGAAAATCTTGGAGATAAGGAAGTGAAGGTAAGTGTGCTAATGAAATCCACAGAAAGTCTACTATCCCTCGGCACGGCGGTTCTGGCAAGTGGCGGAGTATGTCTTGTGGGTATAATAGTTATAATCGTAGGTGTTATACTGGCTCTGAAGGAAAGAAAGAAAGAGGATGAAGAGCATGTATATTGAATCGGTGAACTTATCTAAAAAATACGGAGATTTTTATGCTCTCAGGAATCTGAATCTTAAAATTGAGGGGAGCAAATGCGTTGGCTATTTAGGACCAAACGGCGCAGGTAAAACCACCACTCTGAAATTATTCACCAATCTGCTCAGACCCACCACAGGAGAGGCAATAATCAATGGATACAGTGTTAAAAAAGAGATAAAAAAAGCCCTAAAACATGTGGGAGCACTTATAGAGTCACCTGAATTTTACCCTTATCTTACACCAATGGAGCTTCTTTCCATGGCCTGCGATATAAGGGGTGCTTCAAAAAAAGATATTAAAAATTCACTTAAAAAGGTGAGACTTTACGAATGGAGAGAAAAGAAGGTTGGCAAGTTCTCAAAGGGAATGAAACAGAGACTTGCCTTAGCTATT
>JAGHBQ010000129.1 GCA_021160945.1 Thermoplasmata archaeon | reverse complement strand
GAACTATTTTATGTGTGAGAAGAGGTTCAGCAATCAGCTTCTTTACTGTCATTCTTGGATCCAAGGAGGATTGCGGATCTTGAAACACTATCTGCATTCTTCTTTTATACTTCAACAACTGTTTCTCCTTAAGTTGGGTGAGATCATATTTTTTCCTTATTATCTCCAGCTCTCTCTTGCTCTTCTCATCCTTCTTAATGAGGAGCTCTCTGACTTTATTTTGCAGTTCTTGCGGTAACCCGAAAAAGATCATTCCGTCATCTGCATTAATGAGCCGAAGAATTGTTCTTCCGAATGTGGTTTTCCCACAACCCGATTCTCCAACCAATCCGAAGGTCTCACCTCGCTTCACTTCAATGGATATCCTATCCACAGCCTTGACTTCCGCGATAACCTTTCCAAATATACCACCTCTCACAGGAAAGTACTTTTTTAAATTGTAAACTTGAAGAATGGTGTTGTCATTCATTTTTCTCGCCTCCATAAAGATGGCACGCTACAAAATGACCGGGCTCGATCTCCACAAGCTTTGGCTTCTTTTTCTGACAAATGGGTTTTATATAGTCACAACGGGGATGGAATCTGCATCCTGATGGTGGATAAATAAGATTGGGCACTGAACCCCGAATTTGTTTAAGCTCTTCCTTCTTCTCTGTAATTTTTGGTATTGCTTCCATTAAACCCACAGTATAAGGATGTTTTGGGTTCTTGAAAATAGTAAATGTGTCTGCAATTTCCACAATATTTCCTGCGTACATTACCCCCACTCTATCAGTTACCTCAGTGATAACGCTAAGATCATGGGTGATGAGAAGTATCGAAATTCCAAGTTTATCTCTCATGTCCATAAGTATATTGAGAATTTGAGCCTGTACCGTTACATCAAGTGCTGTTGTGGGCTCATCTGCAATTAGCAGAGATGGCTTTGTAGCCAGCATCATTGCAATCATTGCCCTCTGTCTCATCCCCCCACTCAGTTCGTGGGGATAGCTATCTATAGTTCTCTCAGGATCTGGCATCCTCACAAGTCTGAGCATTTCAATTGCCTTCTTCTTCTTCTTTTCTCTGAGTTCTTTTGGCGTCTTCCTCATGTCTTCTATTCCTTCCTCATGCAATAAAAGAAGTTCTACTATCTGATCGCCTATAGAATATACAGGATTAAGAGAAGTCATGGGTTCCTGAAATATCATGCTTATCTCCTTTCCCCTGAACTTTCTTCTTTCCTCTTCACCTAATTCCAGCAGATTTTTGCCCTTGAAAATTATTTTGCCACCCACAATTTTTCCCGGGTCATCTATGAGTCCGATAATGGAAAGAGCGGTAACCGATTTACCACAGCCTGTTTCACCTACCAGCCCAAAGATTTCACCCTTCTTGATATCAAAGCTCACGCCATCTACTGCTTTTACCACTCCTTCATAGGTATAAAAGTATGTGTGAAGATCTTCAACTTTCAAAAGAACTTCATCCAAGAGAGTCACCTCCTCAATCTCGGGTCTAGGATATCTCTCAAACCATCGCCAAAGAGGTTAAATGCAAGTACCGTTATGAATATAGCCAATCCAGGGAACGTTGACCACCACCATTTACCTGCCAGAATCCATGAGCGACCCTGACTAACCATCACACCCCAATCGGCAGTATATGGAGCTCCACCCAAACCAAGAAATGCGAGACCTGCTGCAGCAAGAATCACGTTGCCAAGATCCATGGTTGCCTGAACTAGAATAGGAGGGAGTGAGTTGGGAATAACATGTTTCCATATAATCTTAAATCTACCTACACCCACTGCTCTAGCAGCCTCAATGTACTGATTCTGCTTCACCGATAGAACCTGGCCTCTTACAATTCTCGTATATGCAGGCCACCATGTGAATATGAGGGCGTACATTACATGTTCTAATCCGGGACCAAGAGCTGCGGTTATTGCCATTGCCAATATTAAACTAGGAATAGAGAAAAATATATCACATATACGCATAATTATTTCATCAAACCATCCACCGACATACCCTGAATAAGCTCCCAGAAGCACCCCAATAAATGTGGTAACTAGTACAACGATAAAACCCACATAGAGCGCCTCTCTCGAACCATAAACCACCATACTGTAGATGTCATGACCCATATCATCAGTACCGAAGGGATGTTCCCAACTCGGTGGCTTTAAAACCTCTGCATAATCAGAGCTCCAAGTTTGCTGTCCTCTGATATATTTAGGATGTTCTATAGCCAGATAAGGCGCAAAAATAGCTACTAGAAATATAAGCATTAGAAGAACTAATCCCGCAAGGGCAAGTGGACTTTTTCTTAGGAGATGCAGAGTATATCTAAATTCTTTGATTTGAGATTCGTACTTGTTACGGAAACTTTGAACTTCGGTTTCGCCCATCTTATCACTCTCCAAGTCTGATTCTTGGATCAAGATATGCATAAAGGATATCTACAATCAGATTAACTATTACAAATATTATTGCCATAAGAAAGGTAAACCCCACAATTGCAGGGAAATCTACAGAAGTGATTGCAGCATATGCGTAGCGACCCATGCCTGGCCATGAGAAGATAGTCTCTGTAAGAACTGCACCACCTAGTAGCCATGCAAATGAAAGTCCTGAGACGGTGAGTGTGGGGATCAATGCGTTTCTGAGCGCATGACGATAAATAACAATCTTATTTGGCAGTCCCTTGGCTCTGGCAGTCTTAATGTAATCTAAGCGGAGGACTTCAAGCATACTTGAACGAGTCATCCTCATTATTACGGCAAGATAAGCATAAGAAAGGGCAATTGCCGGTAGAATTATATGGCGAATATTATCTATGAAAGCATAAAAATCTAAGGAAAGAATGCTATCTAAGATATAAAGACCTGTGTAAACATGCTCCGGTTCCATGCCTCTCCCGCTTGCAGGTAAAACACCTAGATAGGTATAGAAGATAAGTATCAAAAGTAAACCCAGCCAGAATATGGGCATAGAGACACCACTGAGTGCAAATACTCTTGAAAGATGATCAGGAAGCTTATTTCTCTTTACTGCTGAAAGCACCCCGAAATAGATCCCAAGAGGTATGGCAATAATCATACTCCATAAGGTTAGCTCAAATGTGGCAGGAAAATAATCTACTAAACAATTTAAAACAGGCCGATGCTCAGAATGAGAGTATCCCCAATCGCCTCTTAAAAGATCAGAGATATAATAGTAATACTGCAAATATAATGGGTCGTTCAGGTGATATTTTTCTTTTATTCTTTCCACAACCTCTTGTGGTGCTTTTTCACCTGCCCATGCTCTGGCAGGATTTGCTGGAATAACATGTGATATTGTGAAAGTAATCAAAGTCACACCAATAACCACAGGAATAAGCAGTATTAGTCTCCTTATGATATACTGCCATAGCT
>JAGHBQ010000097.1 GCA_021160945.1 Thermoplasmata archaeon | reverse complement strand
ATCTATGGCACCAATGTGGATGGTATTTTAGACGAGAATGGAAAATTAATAAAGAAGATAAACATTTACACATTCTTCATAGTATTTGCGATGAATTTTGCAGTGGATAAAGGTCTGCCTCAGGATATATCCCGCAAGATAGTGCATATATGGGCTGGTGGCCTTGTTATCTTCTGGTTCTTTTACACAACTGGCTGGGGGAAGTATATATTCATGCTCACACCTGCTATCTGGGTCTTTCTTCTCATCTTCACTGCCCTGACAAAGGATGAGAATGACCCAACTGTAAAAAGTATGACAAGAACAGGAAATCCTAAGGAACTTCTTTTGGGTGTCATGTTCTTTCCTCTTATGCTCATAATTCTCACATTCATTGGTTACCGAACATTTGCAGGGGTTGCGGCTGTAGCTTCTGTTGGCTTTGGAGATGGAATTGCCCCCATAGTGGGTAAGTATTATGGAAAACACAAGTACAGGTTACTTGGAAGAACGAAGAGCATTGAAGGCTCTCTCTTCGTTTTTCTGGCAACTTTCATCGCTGCAATTCTCTTAGGCTTTGTATTCTTCGGAGATTTTTATCTACTTGAAAGTCTGCTGGCTGCCATCATAGCAGCAATGCTCGAGGCTGTATCTCCCAGAGATGTAGATAACTTCATAGTGCCGCTTGGAGTCTGGGCAATTCTCAGGTTTTTGTAGTATTCTTTCACATAATTTTTAAATAATGATGCAATTACATTAACCGAGCAGTATGGGAATTGCACACAAGATGGCGAAAAAGCAAAAGGAAATAAGTATTGCGGAGTTTTTCGAGAAGAACAAGCAGATACTGGGTTTTGACTCTTTCACAAAGGCTATGGTGGTGAGTGTTAAAGAAGCTGTTGATAACTCTCTTGATGCCTGTGAGGAGGCCAGAATACTCCCAGATATCTTAGTGAAAGTTGAATCAGTAGGAAAAGATGAGTATCGGATAATAGTGGAAGACAATGGGCCTGGGATAGTGAGAAAGAACATACCTCTTGTTTTTGGAAAACTGTTATATGGCTCAAGATTTCATGCCATTAGGCAGAGCAGGGGTCAGCAGGGGATAGGCATAAGCGCTGTTGTGCTTTATGGACAGCTAACCACAGGTAAACCCGCGAGGATAATTTCTAAGATCGGGGAAGATGAAGTTGCTTATGAAGTAATACTTACAATAGACACCAAGAAAAATGAGCCAAAGGTGATAAAGGAAACTCCGATAATATGGGATCGCGAAGAAGGCACGCATGTGGAGGTTACCATAAGAGGGAGATACACAAGAGGCAAGCAGAGTATTCTTGAATATCTACAGCAGACTGCAATAGTAAACCCTCATGCTCAGATAACCTTTGTTGATCCAGATGGAAGGAAAATTATATTTAAAAGGGCCGCTGATATTCTGCCCCAACCAACCAGAGAGATAAAGCCACATCCCTATGGGATAGAGCTTGGACAGCTTCTCAATATGGCGAGAAGTACAAAAGCATACAGATTGACATCTTTTCTTACTACTGAATTCAGTAGAGTGAGTCCAAAGATAGCGGAGGAAATATGTAAGAAAGCATATCTTTATGGAGATATGAGACCGAAGGATCTGACTATAGAGGAGGCAAAGAGATTGATGGAAGCCTTCAATAAAGTGAAGCTCATGGCACCCCCCACAGATTGCCTTTCGCCAATAGGAGAGAACCTCATAAAGAAGGGTCTTAAAAATGTCCTTGGCTCACTCAAACCTGGATTTTACGCAAGACCAGTAACCAGAGAACCCAAGGTTTATAGTGGAAATCCCTTCATAGTTGAGGCAGGCCTAGTTTATGGAGGTGAGTTACCCAAGGACCAGCCTGTGAAGATTCTTCGCTTTGCAAACAGGGTTCCGCTTCTTTATCAGCAGGGTGGGTGTGTGATAACAAAGGCTATTAGCAGCGTGGACTGGCGCAGATATGGACTCGAGCAGAGAGGCGGTGAGGGCATACCAGTGGGACCAGCCATAATTCTGGTGCATGTAGCTTCCACCAGAGTACCTTTTACCTCAGAGGCAAAAGAAGCCATAGCGGATGTTCCCGAGATAAGGGAAGAAATAGAGCTTGCCCTTAAATCTCTTGGAAGGCAGCTCAAGATGTTTATGATAAAGAAAGAGAGAAAGAATAAGTTGAGTGAGAAGTTTTTCCTGGTGACTAAGATCCTTCCGGAGATTGCTAAAAAAAGTGCGGAAATTGTTGAGAAGCCTGTGCCCCCTCTTGAGCCTGTGATATCCAAGATTATGAATGTGGTCTGGATCGATGAAAATATAGAAAAATTGGGCAAAGATAAGATAAAAGTAAAGGTAAAAGTTGCCAATTTCATCCCTAAACCTCTTGAGTTCACACTGTATGGGGATTATCCTCTTGGAACACTTGTGGAAACGGATGGTGATGGTGGAGAGGATTATGTGAAGTGGAACGTAAGAATAGATCCTCTGAAATATCAGAATTTCTATTTTGTTCTGAAAGATGTATCTGGGTATGGAGAGACCAACTACTATGTGGATGGAATAAATCCGTCCATTGTGGTAGGCGCTGAACCTCTTCCTGGAGATTGGAATATAAGACTCGACACCATGGAGGAGATTCTGGAAAAAGAAGGGGAAGAGGAGGAAGAAGTTGTGGAGGAGAATCTGGAGGGTGTTGAAGATGAGTAGTGAAGAAGCTCTTGAAAAATTGTACATGATAGCAGAAGAAATATATGAGGATCTCAGCAAAGGCGAAGTTCCAAAGATGAAGCTTGCAGCAAGAACCCGTAACAATATAATTTTCAACAGTGAATACGGGGTGTGGAAATATGGAGATGCAAAGATAACACGTAGTGCAAAAAAGCTTGATGGAGCATATATGCTTCTCCGTACACTATATGTGATGGAGTTTATAAAGGAGATGATTAAGAATAACAAGTCCTCAACGTTGAGAGAGATGTACTACATTTCCGAAGGATGGGGTCTTGCAAAGTTTCACACCCAGGATGAGAGTAACAAACTTGCGGAGGATCTTGAGGTCATCACCAGTCATCTTCGTGAAGATTTCAAATTGAGACCAGAGGAGGACGGAGCAAGTGTGATTGGAAATATCACCGTTGAAGAGACTAACAGAAAAGGACAACCCCGACGCATAAATTGTCGCGATGATGTGGGAGATAGTGGATATCTCATACCCTATAATGTTGAGAAGAATAAGCTTAAATTTGTTGATGTGGACGCTGATTTTGTGATGGGTATTGAGACCGGAGGTATGTTCGATCGCCTTGTGGAAAACGGGTTTGATGAGAAGGCCCGTGCCATACTGGTCCACATAAAGGGGCAACCGGCAAGAAGCACCAGAAGATTGTTAAAAAGATTGAACGAAGAATTGGGATTGCCGGTGGTAATATTCACGGATGGAGATCCATGGTCATTCAGAATATTTGCATCTATTGCTTATGGTGCAATAAAGACAGCACATATAAGTGAGTATTTGGCAACACCCACTGCCGAGTTTGTGGGCATAACTGCAAGTGATATTCTGAACTACGATTTGCCTACTGACAAATTGAATGATAGAGATATCGCAGCCTTACAGGCAGAGCTGAAAGATCCAAGATTCAACACTCCCTTCTGGCATGAAGAGATAAATCTCATGCTAAAAATAGGTAAAAAGGCCGAGCAGCAGAGCCTGGCCAAGTACGGTCTCGACTATGTAACCGATGTTTACCTCCCGGAGAAACTCACTGAGATGGGTATTCTTCAATAAAATTTTTTATTTTTTCCACATCCTCGATTTGCTGCCTCACAATTTTTTCCTTCTGCTGAGGTAAGAATTCCTTTAGAATTTTTACCACTTCATCCCTCTTACCCTCAAAGCTAAGTCCGTGAAGTAACGAATCACCTTTCAACAAGGAAACAACAATAAAACCCTTCTTCCCTTCCAGGTGATAGGTGTCTAGAGCTATCTTCCCATCCCATTCCTCTATTTTTCTCTGCAATTCAAAAGCTTCTTTTACTCTCATAGGCCTCGGAAAAGAAATGAAAAAGGGAATATTTAATCTTTGCTCTCTAACTGGCGAACCCTCTTAACCAGTTTGACGGCAGCCTCTACGGCATCTCTTGCCTTTTCTATCCTTGCCTCAGCCTGAAGCCTCGATTCTCCCGGACCGGATATTCCTAAGGTTACAGGCTTTCCAAACTCAACACTTAAATCCTCAATTTTTCTCGCGGCATTCTGCATCACTATTTCATCGTGCTCTGTCTCTCCCTCAATAACTGCACCAAGTGTCACAACCGCATCCACATCTTCTCTTTCAAGTAATTTTCTCACAAGCAGAGGGATGTCAAATGCCCCTGGTGCTTTAAGAACATATCTAACATTCGCACCCAGAAATTCTGCGTGTTCCTTTGCCCTTTCCAACATCCTCATGGTTATGTCATATTTGTACTCGCTCACTACTATTCCCAACTTTATTTCATTCATTT
>JAGHBQ010000152.1 GCA_021160945.1 Thermoplasmata archaeon | reverse complement strand
TAAGTAAGTAAATCCAGACTGTGAGTTCCAATGAAAAATTGAACATCTCCAGAATATGACACTATCGCTTCTGCCAGAATCTCCAAGAACTTAGGGATGTAGGTGATTCTCAGGTTCCTCCCATACAATTACACCACCTCTTGTAAGTGCAACTAAAACCCAAGTCTTAAAAGAGATATAAAACCGTCTCCTATGGAAGATAGTGGCAGTGACCTTTTGTTCTCGGAGAATGTGATGTATATATCTTCCGCAGTCCTATTTATATCTGCGATATAAGGAATCCGCTCTTTCAAAAACTCTACTATCTCTTTTATCAGACCCTTTTCAACCGCAAAAATCATTAGATTTCCCTTACATAAGCTGAGGAGTTAGTCCTCGACAGATCCGCTACAAGCTTTATATATCTTCTTCTGGGCTCTCCGGAGTATATCTCGAAAGTAATCCCAGAAATATCTTAAAGCATACTCAAGTAGTGATTCTTTGAGCTCCATTGAGGGAAAATATACAAATTTTCTTGTGATTTTTCCATTTTTTCTCAAAGACAAAAATAATTTTAGTTGCTCCACAAGAGTTTTCACAATATCGGACTTCAATTTTTCTAAATCCACACCCTTTCCTTTGAGAGATTCGACCATCACTAAGAGAGAAAAGGGTACGGGCTTTAGGGCATCCTTAGTAACCTTAGCAAACTTTTTCTCCACATACTGTTTGATAAGATTTACATCATCCCCATTACCTGGCACTCCCTCCTCATAATACTCCAGCACGAACTTTCATAATTTTTTCCCCGCAATCCCTTCTATCTCCGCTCGAGTTGAACTCTCTCGTATTAAATACTCCAAAAGAAGAAGCGCAATAGCTTCAAGAATGGATGATTTTCCCCGTATTATTTGGGCCAACAATAATATTTATGGAGTTGGCTTTAAATGAAATCTTCTTTATTGCTCGATAGATTGTGAGCTCTTTTAAAACCCTCATCTTGGATTACTCTATGAGTTTTTATATTACTATTTTTCGGATTTATTTGTGTAAGAAACATAGACAGGAGTAAAAGAAACTCCAGATTGTGAGGAGAATAGCAAAACTCAAAAAATAGAAAGAAAATTTTTAATTATTCTGCTGGAGAAGGAAGTTCAAGGTCATCTTCGCCCTTTAAAACTGCTTCCACTTCTTTCTCAATTTCTTTCTCCAATCTGTATTCCTCTCTTTTCTTGTGAGGTACCATTCTGACCTCCTCAAGGATAAATAGAAAAGAAAAAATATAAATCTTACGGTCTGAATAACTACCCTGATATTTACCGTTCTTAGGCAAAGCAAAGTTTTATGGTTAAACTTTATATACTCTATATCCTATTGCTATTCATGGATTTCTTCTCCCTTGGAATAGCATTCGTAGTAATAGGGCTTCTGATGCTTATAGCAGAGATGCACACACCAGGCTTCTTCATTGCAGTGCCGGGCACAGTTTTCATAATATTTGGTATAGTACTAATGCTCATGGGGGACAGAGTTACGCTTCCTATTGCGGTAGCGGTGATACTCATAACTTCAGTAGTAACAACGATTCTCGTGATGTTGTTTTACAAGAAACTGGGAGAGGGAAAGCTTGAAACAACCACTACCCTGGAAAACCTTGTGGGCAAAGAAGGCATAGTTGTAAGAAGAGTTGGGCCAGACAATCTCAAGGGTAAGGTGAAAATAGATGGAGATGTATGGAGCGCAACTGCGGACAGGGTGATTCCTGAGGGCAGAAGGGTTGTGGTTATAAAGGGAGAAGGAGTGCATATTATAGTGAGAGAGAAAAGAGGTGGTAAAGCATGAGTGCAGCAATAATAGGTGTAGTGTTTCTGATAGCAATCCTGCTAATCTGGTTTTTCAGTTCAATGATAAAGATTATAAAGCCCTACGAGAGAGGTATATACATATTTCTGGGTACATTCCGCGGCATTTTGCAACCAGGTCTAAGGATAGTGATGCCCTTCTCCCAGGTAATCCGTATGGATATGCGTACACAGACCTGGGATGTTCCGAAGCAGGAAGTCATCACACGGGATAACTCCCCCACCGCGGTGGATGCAGTCATATATATTCGAGTTATGGATGCAAAAAAAGCGTTCTTCGAAGTTCAGGATTACAAGCTGGCAACGATAAATCTGGCAAGAACAACTCTGAGATCAGTTATAGGTAATATGAATCTCGATGAGATTCTTTACAACAGAGAGAGCATTAATATGCGTCTGAGAGATATTCTTGATGAGGCCACTGATAAGTGGGGTGTGAAGGTAGAGGCTGTGGAGATTAAAGAAGTAGATCCTGCGGCAAGGGTAAAGCAAGCGATGGAGGCACAGACTGCAGCAGAGAGGGAAAGAAGAGCTGCCATATTGAAGGCGGATGGTATAAAGCGCAGTCAGATTCTGGAGGCCGAAGGTAAGAAGAGAGCCAGGATACTTGAAGCAGAGGGAAAGAGGCAGGCACAGATTCTCGAAGCTCAGGGTTACAGATTGGCAACGATACTCAAGGCACAGGGCGAGGCACAGAGGTACAGGATCATTTCTCTTGGTTCTGCAACTCTTGGTTCTAG
>JAGHBQ010000109.1 GCA_021160945.1 Thermoplasmata archaeon | reverse complement strand
GGATAGCCACCAAAGAAGATATTCTGGAGATGAGAAAAAAGGTGGAGGATATCTATGTGGACAAAGACATACTGGATTACATAGTGAGGATCGTCAGAGCTACTCGAAACCACTCTCAGGTTGAGGTGGGTGCCAGTCCCCGCGGTAGTCTTGCCCTGCTCAAACTATCAAGGGCTAGAGCACTGGTCTATGGTAGAGATTATGTAATACCAGATGATGTAAAGCTCACTGCCAGAATAGCGCTTGTGCATCGTATTATTTTGAAGCCCGAGCCTTGGATAAGAGGCGTGAGACCTGAGGATATACTGGAGGATGTTCTCAAAAAATTACCTGTGCCAAAGGTGTAAGTATGCGGACACTGCAATACTATGCTTTTATCATATACTTTTCTCTTCTTATTCTCCTTGGATTTGTTTTCATATCTCCATTACCTGTATTTCTATCCATACCATTTCTCTGGCTCATAGTGTTTTCAGAATTTCGAAGAAAGAAGGAAATAGGAGTGAAAAGGGAATTTGAGGAAAAGAGATATGTGGAGGGAAATACTGCAGAATTCAAGTATGAGATAAAGGGAGAGAGCTATTATCACATAAAGGATGCATTAAATGAATTAAGAGGATACTGCAAAAACATTTGCTTGGAGAAGAAAAAGGTCAGGCTCTATCCTTTCGGTAAAATATCCTTTAAAAAAATGGAGATATATTTTGAAGATTTTCTGGGGCTTCAGGCAAATTATCTCGAGAAGGAGGATGAGGGAGAGTTGAGAATTTACCCCAAGATAGAGTATATGAGAAAACTCCAGATAAAGCCTAGGAAGACGAGAACGCTGCTAGGAGATTATCCCTCGCGCAGGAAAGGACAAGGTCTGGAATTCATGGATATAAGAGACTATCAGGCTGGAGATGAGATGAAAAGGATAAACTGGAAGGCTACCGCAAGAACAGACAAACTAATGGTTAACGAATTTGAAAGTGAAAGAACAGGAGATACTGTAATACTTTTGGATGTGAGAAGATTCTATAAAGGAGAGGAAGAATATGAAAAATTGCTCAACGCATCGGTTAGAGCTGCCGCCACCATTGCAACATATCTCTCCAGAACAAGAAGCAGAGTGGGGCTCGTTGTTTTAGGTCGCACGGTGGACTGGATCTATCCATCCTATGGGAAAAGAGCCATGTATTTAATTCTAGATCGGCTTCTCTATGTACGGAGTGGGAGTATAAGCAGATTGTCTTTTGATTACGGGAAATTCATTGTATCCAGATTCTTTCCTCCAAACTCCTTCGTGATTCTCATCTCCCCTCTTCTATCATGGGATATTGATGACGCTGTGGTAGAACTGCTTGCGAAGGATTATGATATCCTAGTAATCTCACCCACGCTGATAGGCGATGGGGAGAACCTGGCAACCAAGCTACTAAGAATTGAAAGGGAAGTGAGAATAAGAAGATTGAGGATATATTCCAGAGTAATAGATTGGAATATAGAGTATCCTCTTACCTCCCTCCTGAAGGTGATGAGATGAAAAGGGCTATATGGTTATCTCTGGCAATATATTTCTTTCTCCTGTTACTGCTAGCATCCAGCTCCCTTCGTATACTTCTTCTTACTCTGACAGTGATTGGAATATCCATCGCAGCTCTGTTTCTCTACAGAATAATCGAAAGTGAGGTGTTTTTCCATCTCTACAATTTTATAGCTGTGGCAGCTTTGCCTGTGGCCCTTGAAGGTTATAACCCGTACTCTTGGGTCACCATAGCTCTGGCTTACGCC
Source organism: Thermoplasmata archaeon (assembly GCA_021160945.1). GTDB lineage: Archaea > Thermoplasmatota > Thermoplasmata > Thermoplasmatales > Aciduliprofundaceae > S014-41. Next base: position 4,106 of record JAGHBQ010000109.1, on the reverse strand, counting down.
TTGCTTGCTCTACTTCTTTTACACATGTATCTCTATAGGTTTTTCCAGAGATTTGGTATGATAAAAAGAGAGACGGTGGTTTATGTTCTCCTCTCTTTGCCACTCTCATTCCTCTCTGCATACATCTTCTTCCACCTTCCAATAGGCTATGGATTCTGGGGAATAGTCGGCCTTGGAATGGTGATACTACTCCTCCTCTACTTCCTAGTTCGTCCTAAATCTGAGGAGAGCAGCAATACCCCCTAAATTCTGCAATATTTTTCCAGCCTCATGGGATGTGCTTATTATATGAACTTCAGCTCCTGTGCGTATAGCCAGATCTAAGAACTCTCTGTAATTTTTGAACTCTCTATCTGTTACAAGAAGCTTATCCACAGCACCCATCTTCAGATAATTCTCCACCTCATCTTTGCCATAGGCGTAAAGTCCTTCTTTCTTGATCTCCTGCAGAAGTTCCTCTATCATCTTCTCCTCCTTAGCCACTCTGTGTTCTTTAAGCAATTTTTCAAGTACTCCAGATTTCAGGACTTCGTAGATACCACGCATATCTCCATGAGATGCCTGAACCACTATGTAATTTTTAAGACCTTCGCCTGCAAATCTCAAAAAATTCTCCTTATAAAAGCCTGGACCCAGGATAACTAATGGACATTTTTCATCCCTGCTTTCTTTTATTACCTTCAAAATTTCACCAAAGAACTCATCATCCTCGTCCCCCCTCTTTCTCAAACTCGTGAGTTCTTGTATTCCGTAACTTTTCAGAGATGCAAGAGTGGCAAGACCATGCTCCAATCCCAAAAAATAAATCTGCGGTCTCTGAGAATTCTCAACCCCTTCATGAAGAAGTTTTATCTCCTCTCTGCTCCACTCTTTCAAGATAGATATTTCATCCCCAATGCCGACATTGATGGATTGATGCGTTCCTAGATAATCCTCCGGGCCCCTGACTATTATTCCGAGAATTCTCAATCTGTCAGAAAAATCTTGGAATTCAAGTTTTTTCACCTCTATTCCCACCCTTATCTTCTTTCTCTCCACCTTTTTTGCCCTCTGCATATCCGATGACTGGGTATCCTTACGATACACAAATCCAAAAATGAGATCTCCGGGAGAGATTACATTGCTGAGATACCAGAGGTCGTCAACATTGTCTACCTTAATCGTTATTTCTCCTCTCTCCTTCTCTTCAATTTTCATTTTGCATCCTCCAGAATGCTCTTTATCTTCTCCTCAATCCTCTGTGTATGCGTGCCATACCAGTAAACCCTACCACATTTGGGGCACATATAAAATTCATCATTATGCTCGTACACATAAGATGGAATTTTATCTCTGAGTTTCTCCTTCTCCACCTCAACTAAGGGTACATTGCAGATTGAGCAGCGGGAAAGGAGATTCTCATCATCCAATTTGAATTTTTTGATCACAGATTTCAGCTGCTCTTTGTAATCCTCACTCTCCACATATACTCCATTGCTCCTTCTTGCTAGCTCCCTGTCTCTTGTGATAATTATCCTTCCCTCTTTTTTTGCCAGGGCAAGTATTTCATCGTCGCTCATTTTCCCTGTGGGGTAATAGGTATCATAGCCCAGGAAACGAAGATACTTGGCAAGCTTGCCCAGCATGTGGTCCACGAGAAATTTCACATCTTCAAGCATGCAGTAAGAAGATTTATCTTTTTTCATATCAACACTGCTAAAAGTGGCATTACGAAAATTATTTAATTTTTGTTACGATATCCCCTCCACAATGGATGTTGTCACCTATGATGTTTTATATACTGTGCTTAAAAAGTTGTTGGGGCGAAAACTGGCAGAGGAGGACATAAAGAAACTAACAGATTATGTGATAAACTTCTTTGGTTATAATGATAGAATAATTGATAACATCCTGACACCAGCAGATAGGGATGTCTTTTACACCTTGGAAGAACTGGAAGTAGTAAAACCGATGGAGGAAGAGATAACTATTTCAAAGGGAAAACTGTGGCGTATCCATTACTGGGTTTACAGAAAGGACAAGATTGAAGAAATTCTTCAGAGAAAGGAGAAGGAAGAGGAGGAAGAGGAGAGCCCTGAGGAGTTTTATAGGAAACTCTTCAAAGAAGAGAAGTGAACTCAGAATTTTTTCCAATAGAAAGTTAAAATAACCATTGCGAAATATCCCATCTATGCGTCCATCCTGGGATGAATACTTTATGCGCCTTGCCTACTTTGTTTCCACTAGAGCCACTTGTACCCGAAGGAAAGTTGGGGCAGTGATAGTCAAAGATCGGAGAGTTCTTGCCACGGGATACAACGGTCCACCCAAGGGATTGGCACACTGCGATGTTACAGGATGCATAAGAGAGGAGCTAAATATTCCAAGTGGAGAGAGACACGAATTATGTCGCGGCCTGCACGCAGAGCAGAATGCCATAATACAGGCCGCCGTGCATGGAGTATCTATAAAAGATGCGACAATCTATGTGACAAATCATCCATGTGTAGTTTGTGCCAAGATGCTCATAAATGCGGAAATCAAGGAGATCGTTTATTCTGAAGGGTATCCGGATGATCTCGCAAAACTCATACTCATCGAGAGTGGAATAAAGGTCCGTCAGTATAAGCTAAGCGATGAGGTTATAAAGAGCATAGTGGGAGAGCTCAAGTGAATTTTTTTACTCTCTCTTTTTCCAGAATCTTGAGAGCATCCCTGATTTTTCTCATATCGTATTCTCCATATTCTTCCCAAAGAGCCTGCCAAGCAGAACTTTCATCAAGCTGCTCTCCTAGCATAATCAGTTCGTGAATTAACGAAATATTCCTTCTATTACGATAAATTTCCTGCAATTTCGCCCGGTTCTTTTCCTCTTTTATAATCTCAGGAGTGAGCATACCCTTTCTTGTCCATCTAAGCCATCCATTCTTTTTACCTTCCTTACCAATTTCTATGCCCAAAAATTTTCCATCCCTCTTCAAGCCTGCATCTACAAGAATTTCTACCACCTTAACTTCTCTCTTCATACTCAGCTCTCCCAGATAAGTTAGTTGAGATGCACGGGCAAATTTTTTCAACTCTTTCTGTGAGAGAAAGAGGGAGGATGCTAACACCGCTTTACCTATAATTTCAATACTTTCCTTGTTGAGCTTATCTACAGAATCTTCACTCGAATGGTAATAGGGATATGGCCATGTGATCACCATCACTGCTGGAACGCCGAAAAAGTTGAATATATCGTGATCGCTACCTACTGAATATGGCGTTGCAGAAAGAGGTAATCCCGGGATATCCATTGTAAAATCCTGAGTTTTGGAATTTTTCAGTTTGAGGAAAAGCTCCAAAACAGGAGAGAGAAGAGAAAATCGAGAAAGTGGAGTGCGTATAAAGAGAATTTTATTCCCTGCAACCATATCCAGATTTATCACTCCATAATAATTATCCAGTATTGCATGTTTTTCAATAAAGACTGATGTCCCTATGTGCTCGGGAACTCACAGGAATGCAAATCCAAATCGAAAATTTTCATTATGAAGATCTCTGAGAACTCTGGCAAGTTCAATGAGCATCGCAGAGCCGCTTGCATTATCATTTGCTCCAGGCCTCGGGTGGCATATGTGTGCGGAGAATAGAATATAGGGTGGCTTGCCTATGGTAGCGTATATGATTGGAAGAATCTCCTTTTCTTTTACTTTACTCTTAACTTCCAATCTAACACTAAATTTTTCGCCATTCTCGGTTTTACGGATAAGCTCCATGGCCAAAGATTCCGATATGGCCACTGCAGGTATCTTTGCCCATTCAAGATCTTTTCTGGTTAAAAATAACCCGATATAAGGAACTGCATTTTTCAAACCTTTTCTATAGGCAATGTATCCTTTAGCTCCTTTTTTACATGCTCTTCTGTAATTCTCCCTCCAGTTCTCCCTCACAAGCACAATTTTGCCTTTTACTTTTTCCCAGTCCTCCTCACTTTTTATGGGAATAACTTCTCCTCTCGCCCTACCCGGAGGGCTGTGGGTCATAACCACAAGTTTCGTTTCCTCAGTGGTTATCATTCTTTCCTCTCCTTACCATGGTTCTGTTCGTGTATCTGTACCATTACGACAGTATTATGAATTCACCTG
>JAGHBQ010000130.1 GCA_021160945.1 Thermoplasmata archaeon | reverse complement strand
ATGGCTTGAATATATTAAAAAGATAAAAATGTAGATCTATTTCTTCCATTTGGGAGGTGGCGCTGTTTTCCTGCTTCTCCTACCTAATACCATCATGGAAAATATTGTGGAGACCACTATAAGAGTTCCCCATCCAAGATAGTAGACAAAATCATATGAAGGAGGTTTTCCATAGTAGAATTGGTAGCTATATGTAGTTTTGTCATTCTCAAATACTATACCCTCACTTGCAACCACAATTTTAAGGGTGTGCTTACCCTTCTCTATATTCTGAGGTATCCACTTGTATACCACACTTTCTGTATTATTTGCCTTAAGTTTATCCACAGTAATGTTTCCTATGTACTCTCCATCCACATAGAAGTTGATTAGAATGTTTGACACATCGTAATCATTCGTATTCCTTATTTTTACCTTTATAGGTAAGGGATTCACAATCTCCACAGAGAGCTCTCTTTCTAAGATTGTTATCTTATCTCCCCTGTATCCAAGCACCCTGAAGCTTATGTATAGTGTTTGAGGAACCTTGGGTGTGGTAATTTCAAACTCGAATTTCCCATTATCCGAGCTTTTGATAACTTCATTAAGAGGATTCGCTCCAGTCAGATTTTCTCCCGCGATGAGCATAGTGCACTTGTATTTTTCAAAATACTCATCCAGATACACCCTGTATGTTATATTTGTTTCTGTTGCGGCAACCACGGGGCCTTCCACATGTACACTTCCAGATACTCCCTCTACTTGCGAGGGGACAAGCAGTAAAGAAAGGAAAAGAAAAACCAAGAAAATATTCAAATTTCTCATTTTCTCCTCCTCCAAAGAATTATTAAAGCTATCAAAAACGCGATCGCCAAGCCCCAAACTGTGTACCAGCTCCATGGTACTGAAAACTCGGTGTAATTGCTCACATCCTTGGCTCTTATGTAGGCCTGTGTCATAGATACATACGCTTTCTCCACAGGTATCTTCAGGATATGCACATTTCCGTTTTCCATAATTTCTATCTTAACGGGTGTAGAGGTGCCGGGGATATTTTTGATTGCAGTGAGCTTTATCATCACACTTTCCTTCTTTTCTGGCTCCACCATGGTCTTGTTTGAGATCTTTCCATCTATAAGTATTTCTGTCTCCCATCCTCTAGTTCTAAGTTCTTCCACATTCAGAATACTCAATACATATCTCACTTCACAGTTGCCATTATTCTCTATGGTTAAATTGTAAATGAGTGCATTTTCGCTCCATTTTTCCACCGTGTAATTGAATTTAGAACTGTAAAGCTCTCTTACGTAGATAGTGAGATATGCATCAGATATATCTCCATACCTTGCTCTCAGATGCACCGTGTTATTTCCAGCTCTTGCATTGGAAGGCGCTTTAATTTCAAGAGTCACTACTTTACTATCTCCCGGATAAAGAGTGTATTTAGTGGAGCTCAGCACCGTCCATCCAGAAAAGCTCTCAATGCTTATCACTTCTTTGTCATTGCCTGTGTTTTCCATTGCAAGCATCACATGGATTATGCCCTCAGGGGCCACTTCTTTATCGCTGGCCATGACGTGCAGCTCTACCTTGTGATTGCTATTTCTTTTCAGTACAAGATCCTGGTAAGTGTCTCTATAGACCGTGAGTTTTTGAGATGTGGAATACTGAATATCGAGACCATATTCCTTCACCGTCATTTGAGCACTTATTATGTAATCTCCCTTCGGAAGAATAAGAGAATAGGTCTTCTGAGCAAAGATTTCTAAGTTGCCATATTCCGTTTCCACTTTCAGTGGTAAGCTAACCTTATCATCATTTAAGTAGACTGAGCCCATAAGCAAATATCCTTTTTCGTAGATAATCGTTTTTGCAAAGTTTCCATAAGGGATTGTGATTTCCGTAAGATAAGCATATTTCATATCTCCACTCACATACCAGCTGTAAGCCATATATTTTCCGGGAGTTATCATAACATCAAATCTTCCATCAGAATCGGTTGTTATAGTTACATTCTTCTTACCTTCTTCCAAGGCAATAAGCTGAATTACTGCGTTGGATGCAGGCATTCTTCCTGCAGAAGCAAGGCCATTCCATCGAGTCAGAATTGGTGTTTGCGTAATACGCAGTTCAACAGTCTTATCCGACTCTATCGTAACAGTAGTGGAGGCATAGTAATGATAGTAAATACCATTTATGAGCTTTGTTTGGTTCACTACAAGTTCATATACACCTGAAGGCAAGAGAATTGAGTAAGAAGTGGTTATCAGCGTCCCCTCTGAAGATTCTATTATGACAGGAAGGTGAAGTGTCGTGTTCTCTTCCCTTAATGCAATCCAGTATCCATCACCAAGAGAGATCGAGAATGTTGTATTTTCAACAATATTCACATTCTTTATCGCAACTTTATTTCCTTTCTTTGCATAAAGAAGATAATCTCCTATTGGAAGGGTTACATCTTTCCCACCAGCCATCTTCTCACCATTTCTGTACCAGTATACTTCTGTAGCCGAAGTGGTGAGAGTTACCCTAGCATAAGCTGTGAAATTAATATCCTTAACAACTTTACCCTGAGCCTTGTAAAGAGAGATTGAGTAGGAAGATGCATAGCTCCTATTTCCTCCAGATATGCGAATGGTGTAATCTCCTGGTGGAAGCTGAACGTAATAAGAACTCGTAACTCCACTAATTATCTTGGTGAAATTTATGGATTCAAATAGCAAATCGATGGGTATTGTGTTGATTTCTCCCTCTCTGTAGACATTGCCGCTCACTATAATAAGTTTTGGCTCAAGAGCTATTTCATACTCCTCATTCACTACCTCTACATTTACCTGCTTATAGCCGTAGACCCAGGCATCTATTTGATAATTTGAAGTGGAGGCTAGATGGAAATTACCATTGGGAGGTATGTTTCTCACTAAAAAGTATCCTCTGCTATCTCTCAGAAGAATAAGCCCATCGGTAAGAGTTTCATTTTTTTCTCTTATACCATCTCCATTGCTGTCATAGTAAACATAGCCAGTAATATTCTCAGTTTGACGAAGAGCAACATTCTCCTCAATATCTTTGTATAATTTTACATCCAGCCTACCAAAGTATAGGTGATCCTTATCATCAAATGCAAAGAAGCCTACCTGATAATCTCCCTTTGGAAGATAAAACTGGAAGTAACCTGTATGGTTCCCATAAATTCTGTAAAATTTATCTCCCTGGAAAATAGAGATCTCAATGCTTGTGTAATTTTTCCCATTCTCAACATACCCAGCTAGGGAGTAAGCATCTTTCAAAGCTATATTCATCTCTCTGCTCTCATTAAGCTCTATGACATCAAAGTAAGCCGCCTTTCCATTTGAGGTGGAATATAGTATATAAAGAGAGTATATTCCTGCAGGAAGATGGAATGTGAAGCTGCCATTCTTCGGCACTTCTTTCAAATATATATCGTGCGGCACAAGCTCACTCTTTATCTTTATTATTGCACCTTCCGCCGAATGTCCATTGTATGTAATCTTTCCTGATAAGGTATATGCTTTTCTTATTGTAATATTTTGAGATAGTGTAAGATTCCACTGATAGAGAGGAACATTGTAAGGGGATGAATAATTATCTCCAAGATGCGCTATGATTGTATAATTATCAGGGACCACTATTCCTTCAAAGCTACCATTCTCATTCGTCTTAAGGAAATATCTGGCGGTTCCCTTTACCTCTACTGTTGCATTGGGTGCAGGAACTCCCGAAGAATAGCTTACAAATCCCTTAATATAGGTGGGCTGTAATGCAAGATCCTTGCTTTCATTCTTACCTGAGGTGAGGACAACGCTGCTTATATTTTCAAATTTTTTGCCATTGATTATAACACCTATATTGTACTCATGTGGAGGTATATCCTTTATCTCATAACTCCCATTGTTAATTTTCACTTCCTTGGTAAAGTTGTAGGTGCTATTCCAGAGTATGAGTGTTGCATTGGTAAGCCTTATGTCTCCATCTGTGAGCTTTTTATTATGATCAACATCATAGTAAACAACACCATTGAGATTGGCTGGTTTTATAACTACATTTTTCTCAATAATATAATTGGGCTTAAGTCTCATAGCCTGCTCTTCACTCACATTCACCTGCAGTTTTGCAAGAACAGTTCTCTCTTGGAGAGTTAATTTATCAAGTCCACCATTTGTAGATGCAACAAGGGTCAGATTACCCGCAACTGCCTCTATGGAATAATATCCCCCCTCGTCGGTGAAAACTGTGGCATGGGGTATCCCATACTCATCATATAAAGTTATCCTGACATGTTGGAGCGGCTCGCCATTTGATAGCATGATCCTGCCCTTTATAATTGCGCCTTCATAGAATTTCACCATTACAACATCATTTGGCAAAATACGATATGCAGGAGGATATAGATCCACTGTTCCTTTTCCCTCCTTTTCGTATTTCAGGGCCAGATCTATGGGTATAGGTTTCCAAGCATCAGAATGATTCTGGTAATCTTTATAAGGATTCCAGTATGCAGTTTTATAAACAAGTTTGAAATGGGTAAGATTCCACGCCTGCATAGGTGGATAGTTAGAAAGATTTTGTGAGAAGCCTGGGATATATGGCCCCTTTCCTATGTCCAATCCTGAATATCCTATAAATGTTCTGTAAAGCATCGAATTGAAAAACATGGGCTTGTATGTAATCTGATAGTTCACAATATGCACATTCATAGGCACCTTATCAAGATCATAGGTATTCCCATACTCGTCCACAGCTTTAAGCTCATAAAAATCGTAGGGTACAACACTTCCCCCATATTCCAAAACCCTGCGATCTCCCAGTTTGGCAGGGGCGTAAAATATACCGGTGTTTCCGCCAGAGAATGGAAATAGACGATAATCAACGGCAAAATATCTTATGTCGTATCCTGTGATATTTCTTATGGAGTCATAAAGCTGCACAATCTTATCTTCTGGGTGATGGGCAATTATGCCTTTTATCATTACATACTTCGTATTTACCTCAGAAATATCAGATTCATATTTTCCATAATAGGAGGGATTGTCTAGAACCTCTTCTCTATATTTTCCCGGATTTTTCATGACATCCTCTATCTTATTGGCATCAACTTCGCCCAGATATTTTTTGAGCTGATCCCTGATCTCAGGGCTCAAAGAATTTTGATGTTTTGAGAAATCCCCGTCCAGGAGACGCGCTATAAATAAGGCAATGACTTCACTTTCGTTCTGTGCAGTGATAATCTGGGCTGCTATCTGGTATCCATTCTGGAAGTTATCCGCTATGGTGGGATGCTCACCCTCTCTTACAGCCTCGAAACCATAGTCCCACCATGAAACAAAAGCTGGCCTATCCTCTGGAGGTGAGGAATTGTCCTGCTCGCTTAACCAATCCCACGCTCTTGGCCAAGGATACTCTGGCTTGGGAATTGAGTAACCAAAACCTCCGAAATACCAGGGGGAGTATTTCTCATAGGTTGTTTCATTGGGTTTCATAAATGAGGGCAGAGAGTTGTAAATCTGCTTATCATACTTTTCCTTTGTCTCGTAGGGTATTCCTGCATCCACAGCACTCCAAACATTGGGCAAAATAACAAGAATGGCAATTACCAGCACTCCAATTATCTGTGTAAATTTCATGCTCTTCTTCAAACTCTTTCTGAACTGCCCACGATATTTTCCAACATCTTTTACTGCTTCCCTTATTTTAAGCTTTTCGAGAAGCCATAGAATTGCCACAGCACTTGTAAGTGCAAACGCAGGTGCTGCATTAAACATAAATCTTGCTGCAGAGATGGCCATATAAATAGCCACAGCAGCATAGATCACGAAGAATAGATAATATTCCTCCAGTTTCTTTCTAATCAAATAGATGATGTAAATAATTCCGAAGAATGACAGAATGAACACTCCAGCACCAAAAGACATGGCTAATGTGCCGAGAGCTGCTGGCTGAGCCTCCGCAATGGTAGAATACAATTTACTCTTCACAAAATACCCCTGACCACTCATTAGCGTCATCCACAGAGAAGGTGCTAATATGCTTATGAGAACAGCACCTATAGCTATGCCCATTCCCGCCACAATGAACACAAAGGGCCAAGGATATCTTGCAGTAATTTCAAAATAAATCCCTATAAGGATGGCAACAACCATCAGAAAGAGTGGAACGCCATACCACTGTCCAAGTCTGTGAGTAGCCGCATACCATGGGAGTGCCATAGTAAATGCAACCGCTGTAAATACAAGCATCAAAATTGTTACATGCAAATTAGATTTATTACGGAATCTGTTGATGAAGAGCTGAAAGATTAGATAGATGAATAATATTGCCTCGGCATAGGTATATCCTTTCCAGGCTAGTGCTACAGAACCTAAGGAAGCACCTGCAAGGGCTGCATAAATTACCGGGGTTCTATTTTCTTGGAAAAATTCTCTTAGGCCTTTTTTCACATCACTCGAATTTCTCCAGCTCTTTATCCACTTTTTATACCTGACACTCTTAAGAGCCTTAAGGAAAAAGTAGAACATGAGAATTATGAAGAAGAGATCAAAGGCATCCCAGTCCGCCTGTGTGGCAACGCTCCTCATAAGATGCGCAGGCATAATGGCCAGGAGAAACGCAGCTATCAATCCAACTTTTTTGTTAAATGCTTCTTTACCCAGTAGATATACAGGGATTATTGTTAAAGTTCCCCATATGGCGGGGAAGAGAATCAGGGTTAGCATGGCAGCATCGTAGCTACCCATAAAGGGATGGAATATATAGCTAAAGAGTACTACAGCCCAGTGAAATAAAGGTGGTCTTGGATTATTCACTCCCACGGGATAATTTAACATGGGGTCCTCAACAAGATGATGCTTTGACGTGAGGATATAAGAAATAATTCTCTCATGATAATAAGAGTCGGATCCTCCGGAAACGGAGTAGCCATATTCAAGCGAGAGTCCTATTGCCCAGTAGGTTCTCAGAAAAAATGCTAAAGCCATTATTAAGCTCAGCAGTACAATAACCAGCAATGTATTTCGCTGAATATTTAAGGATAATTTTCCCCTGCTCATGGTGTATCACCGTGGTGATGCGATATTGCATTTCCTATAAAAAAGTTATCGCCTTCTTCCTGTTATTTTTCGCAAAAGATTAAAATACTCTCTCTTTTTGCACCTAACCCATGGAATACTGGTTCCACGAGATGCATACCCTCAATGTAAAGCTTGGGATTAGAGTGAAGGAAGAAATTGCGCATATTAAATCAGAGTATCAGGATATTCATCTTTTTAATACCTACGATTTCGGGAAGCTTCTGGTCATAGACGGTGCAGTCCAGACAACAGTTAAAGACGAATTCATCTATCATGAAATGATTGTGCATCCTCCAATGCTAACCCATCCTGATCCTAAAAGGATTCTTATAATTGGTGGCGGTGATGGGGGCGCAGCTAGAGAAGCTCTGAAACACAATCCTGATGAGGTTCATATAGTTGAAATAGATGAAAAGGTTGTGGAGTTGAGCAGAAAATACCTTCCAGAAATTTCCTGTGCATATAATGACCCTAGAGTTCACCTCCATATTCAGAATGGGGTCGAATTCATAAAAAATGGGAAGAAATTTGATGTGCTCATTATAGATTCAACAGATCCAGTTGGTCCAGCAGCAGGACTCTTCGAGAAAGGTTTTTATGTAAATCTTAAAAAAGTACTAAAAGATGGAGGGGTAATCTCCCAGCAGTGTGGCACACCTTTTTATCATCCAGAAGAGGTATGCAAAGTGAAAACAATACTTGAGAAAATTTTCAAATATGTCAAGATTTATCTTGCTTACATCCCTACATACCCATCAGGAATGTGGTCGTTTATTAT
>JAGHBQ010000013.1 GCA_021160945.1 Thermoplasmata archaeon | reverse complement strand
TAAGATAATCTAAATCCGCGTCAATGTGTCTTGGAGGGTTCACCTTCTTTATTTCTTTCACTTTTCCCTCCTCTATTGGAAGCATAGGTGTTGAAGAGTACACATCCACTGCTGTTGCACTGCGATGTCCAATGTAGGGGCTATTGAAAAAGGAGTAATAAGATTTTTTGGGCGCATATAGGTAGGTATCCTCAAATTTTGCAATTTTGATCATCTCCTAACCCTATACTGAGAACTATAAAAATGTTTAACTTATTGGGATTAAAAAGTTCATAAAGATGGAGTTCTTTGCTTCGAGTAAGCGTGCATCCGTCTCCCCAAATTTTATTTTCTCTTATTGCATATTCCATCCTATGATTGCGGTGATATCTGATATTCACAGTAATTTACCTGCTTTGAAAGTTGTGCTTGAAAGAATAGATGAGCTTGCACCAGAGCTCATTCTATGTGCCGGAGATCTTGTGGGCTATAATCCCTATCCCAACGAAGTTGTGTGGGAGATAAAAAGAAGAAATATATCCTGCATAAGGGGAAACCATGATAGGGCAGTGATTTTAGATGACTATACATATTTCAACAGATATGCCGCCATGGCAGCCATGTGGACAAGAGAGAAATTAAGCAAGGAAAATATTCTCTATCTTGCATCTCTGAAGGATAGGATCCATCTGGAATATGAAAATTTCAAAATTGCAGTGCATCACGGTGCACCGTTTGATGAGGACTATTATATCTACCCTGATATGGCTACTGAAAAACTGTTAGGATATGATAATGCGGACATTCTCATACTTGGCCATACCCATGTGCCTTTTGTGAAAATCTTCCATTCTGGGGTGATATTGAATCCCGGAAGTGTGGGGCAGCCTAGGGATGGAGATCCGCGGGCTTCCTATCTTCTTATGGATCCAAAGAAGGGAAAATATGAGGTAAGGAGGGTGGAGTATCCAATAGAGATTGTGGCTGAAAAACTTATGGATGAAGGACTTCCCGAATTTCTGGCGAGGAGACTTTTTTTGGGTTACTGATTTTTCTTTTTCTTCTTTATTCTCTCTTCCAGTTCTCTGTATTTTCCCTTGAGTCTGTAGATTTCCTCATCAATCTTTGTTATTTTTTGTCCCTCCTCTTTAAGATAAGTATATATCGCAGCTGCACCAACTATGGCAGTTATACCGATCAATATGTAGAGGATCCATGTAAGGCTTCTTTTCACACTGAAAGAAGAATCTGGAACTATGCCATCCACTTGGTCCCCAATAGAGTTGGAGAGATAGGTGAGATTAAGCTGATGATTTTTTGTAGCGTTATCCCACACATCGTTGGAGAAATAGCCTCGAGACCACATTTTGTATTCACTTCCATTGTATAAGAAGAAGAGGGAAAAGCGGACAAAATACACACCCTCTGGAGTATGGGAGAATGTTTTTATATGGAACACAACGGGCTTTATTTCTCCAGAATTCATTTCCCCAAGATTAAGGGTATATTTAAAATCTCCGGATTCCTCTATGATTGGTGTGGCTTCAATCCTATCAATCTCGGCGCATTCATTTTCCGTGGCCCACATGTAAATCTCAACATTGAGCACAATATTTTTCATTGTTCCCATATATCTATTCTCAATAGTGAAGTTGAAAACTCCAGATTCTCCTGGTTGTAGAACAGGTGTTGTAAAATTATCAAAATTTGGAACGTGTGCTGGAGAGCTCACATAGGTGGAGAGTATTATAAGTGCGAGTACCCAGGTCAGTTTCATCCATCTTAAATCATCTCAATCATTTTAATATTTTCCCCAAGCTTTTATATGAGAATTCCAATATCTATCTGTGAAGAAAATCAAGGTATGTCCCATGTGCGGAAGTCCCCATATCCATTATGTGGCGGGGATGATAACGGGAGAAAAGTACAGGTGTGAGGATTGTGGATATGAGGGCTCTTTAATCCTCGAGATGGATGTTGAAGAGTATAAGAAATGGATTAAGAGAAGAGGTGATGAGAGTGGAATTGAAAGATAAAATAGCTCTTGTAACTGGAGGAGATCGGGGAATTGGTCGAGCAATTGTTCTTGAATTAGCAAAGCGAGGATGTAATGTAATAATAAATTATCATCGAAATTCAAGTGAAGCAGAGAGAACAAAGAGAGATGCAGAGAGCTATAGAGTAAGAGCTTGGCTTCTTCGGTTCGATGTCTCCAATCGTCAGGAAGTTCGAAGAGCTCTCTCTTCCCTCTCTTCGAAAATTGATGAGATTAATGTTCTCATAAACAATGCAGGTATTCTTGGCGATCATTTCACCCTCGAGGAAATAGATGACGAGGAGTGGGATAGAGTGATAAATATCAATCTTAAAGGTGCATTTATTATGACTCAGGAGGTTCTAAAGTATATGAAGAGGGGAAAGATAGTGAATATTTCCTCCATTGTGGGTAGAAATGGAGGAACTGTGGGAGTTCATTATGCAGCTTCAAAGGCTGGTTTAATAGGTCTCACATTTTCTCTTGCTAGGCAGCTTGCTCCCAACATACTAGTTAATGCAGTGGCTCCCGGACCTGTGGACACATCCCTTATTCCGGAAGAAAAGAAAAAATCCCTGAGAAAACTGTCACTTCTCGATCGAATAGCAAGCCCTGAAGAAATTGCCCATGCTGTTATCTTTTTAATTGAAAACGACTATATTACCGGGAGTGTGGTTAATATGAATGGAGGAAGATATATGCTGTGAGGTGAAGAGATGAGAATCAAGATCTACGATGGTGCAGAGAGCATAGGTGGAACCAAAATATATGCGGAAGAGAACAACGAAGGAGTTTTCCTTGATTTTGGAGTGAATTTTGAGAAGATGAATCTCTATTTTAAGCATTATCTTAGGAGAAGAGCTGTTAGAGGAATCTATGATGCCATTATTTTGGATATTCTTCCAAAAATTAGAATATATCGGAGTGACCTGATTCCCCATGATCTAAGCATTTCCAATTTTGAGAGGATAAATCCCAAAGGAGTACTTGTTTCCCATGCGCATCTTGATCATTTTGGGGAGATAGGAAATATAAGATTTGATGTACATATTGGAGGCTCTCCTCTGACATTACTTTTAATCAAAGCCATGCAGGATTGTAACCATTCTTCACTTATTGGAGATGCTATCTATTCTTCTTTGAGAAAGCCGAAGGATGACCCGAGAATACTGAATGCAAAAAATAGAAGTGTTGGAGTAAGGCATCTTCTCCTTACTGAGCAACCTGATGAGAAAATCATCCAATTTCTCTGCACCATACCTTCCCCTACCAAAAAAGATGAATATGAAGAGAACTTTAAAATTGGAGATATAGGAACTCTTCCTTTCGAAATTTCTGCACATCCAGTAGATCATTCAATTTATGGGGCATGTGGATACAAACTGCAAGGGGACACAACAATTGCTTATACTGGTGATATAAGGCTCCATGGAGAGAGTGGCAATGATACCGAAGAGTTTGCAAAGAGGGCGCGAGATGCCAGTGTGCTCATAATAGAAGGCACTCGATTATCAAGAGAAACTCATGATTATATAACAGAAAAGGATGTGAAAGAGAAAATACGGAAAGAGATTGATGGTGCCCATGCTCTTGTGATAGTGGATTTCTCATCTCGAAATTTTGAGAGATTGAAAGAGTTGTTGGAGATTTCTCCAAGGGAGGTTGTGATAACAGAAAAGGATGCATATATGCTCTATGCCCTCCAGCAGGCAGGTATTGATCTCCTTAGCAAAAATACTAGAGTTTATCGTGCACTGAGAGGAAAGAAAGAGAAATGGATTGATTATCTTGTGGATATGATAAATATAGATGAGATATATGTAACTCCTGAGGAAATAAGAAATAACCCTGAGAATTTTGTGCTTGCCTTCTCTCTCACGGATATGCCAAATCTTTTAGATATAAGACCTAAGGGAGGCACGTATATTTATTCTTCCACTGAAGCGTTAAATGAGGAACAGGAATTAGACTTTGTTACACTTTATAACTGGCTTACGAAATTCAATTTCCAAATAAGAGGCTTCTTCCGGAAAGGGGGAGAGCTTGTATTTGAAAAAGGATACCATGCCTCTGGACATGCATCTCCTGAAGATATCAGAAAGATTATTGAAATCGTGGATCCAGATAAGATAATTCCTGTGCATACTCTAAATCCTCAATGGTTTAAACAAGAATTTGGAAAGGCAGCGGAGATTATTAAAAATGGTCAGGAAATTTCTTTTTAACTTATTTTTTCTATGAGCTTTACAAGTGCCTTTCCACGGGAAGTTAAATAGAGTAAGTTACCTCTTGCCTCAATATATCTATGTTTTTTCAGATACATTATCACTTTGTCCCCATAATTACTTCTCCCTGGTTTTTCCTTCTTTAGAAGCTTTTTGAAATCTTCAAGAGTTATCGAATCTTCCATCATCTTGAGATACTTTTCCCAGGATCTCTTTTCTTTATACTCGAAATTCATCACCGGAAGATACTCTATGATACCCTTTTCCACGTGAAATGGTCTAACCAGTAGATACTTCTTTTCTCTGCCATCCAGATACTTGTAAAGATTTTGGGTATGTATCACATCCATCACTGCGAGGTAGAGTGCAAGAGCTCCAAGCTTATGACCGCAGCTCAGATTGATATAAAGCTCGATATTCTCCTTGCCTGCATTTGCATTAAGAAAGTCAGAGAGCACTGTATGAATTAATTGGTAAGAACGCTGGTAATCTGTGAGATTTGCATGATAATATCTAAAACCTTCGATGCGTGAAAGAAGGAAGCGGTATAATTTTTCCTCCTCTGAGCTCAGAGTATTAAGAATTTCAAGGAGCTCATCTTTAATGTAGTTTCCAAATACTATACCGATATCAAAGTTACCAGCAAAATTCATTCCCTCATAAAATTTCTCGATTTCCTCAAAGTTTAGTCTCTTTCGCGCATCCTCATCATCGTATGTGTAAATTGTTAAAAGAGTTGCAAAAACTCTCATTTCAATCATCCTCCACAAATAAATAGGAGCCACTGTTGAGAATTATTATCTTATCCCTTCCATTTTTCTCCTCCCGAATAAGATTTGCCTTTATCAACTTTCTTTTTGCATCCGAAATTGTTGAGCTCCTTCTCTCAGGTATATCCCTTTTTATATCTTTTAACCGAGCTTTTCCCTTATATTTCTTAGCTAACAGCCGGAGTATTTTCAAAGGTGTGGAATCATTGCTGAAATTAAAAAAATTTCTACCAGCATGGGAGATAGAAAGAGGTATTCTTTTTATTCTCCGTGTGTCTCCCTCTGTGCACATATACACTATGGGGATATCCCTAAGAGCTGCTTCCAGAGCTAGGGAAAAAGCCATTATTTTTGTTCCTCCAGTTATATTAACCACCGACTCCTCATTTATGTAATTTCGCATCTTCTCTAAACAGTCCTTCAGGCTCATAGGGTTTAGCTCCACCAGCCTCAATTTATCAAGGGAGATCTCAAGCTTCTCTACTGCTCTCATAATCCTTTCTCTTTCAATCTCATCCACGTAGCCATAAAATACTATGTTCTCTTCAGGCTCCAGAACTCGTGAGATTTCAATTACTACATCTGCACTCCATCCCAGGGTGGATAGAAGTCTCATTTCTATCATCTCTCAGCTACCTATGGAAAAAATAATATAAAAGAGTATGCACGATTTCCAGTCCTTGTGAAGGAAAGCACCTTTTCTAAAGGGGCTTCTCCAGAGTTCCCGATGCTTGACCACTATACCACGGGGCTACAGGTGGTAAATAAATAGCCTCTATTAAAATTTTACCATAAGAGCTGCTCTGTTGTATAAATCGCCTAATAATAACTTGGGCTGTTGTGGCGATGAGCTTGCTTATGCTCTTAAATTCAATGGCAGGGCTATCCTCGGCACAGGAAAAGAGGGCTGCGGAGAAGGGCGAGGAAACAATCTGGATTCATAATGTTTACGAACTGCAGAACATGAGCAAGGATTTAAGCGGGCATTACGCATTGGCGAATGATATTGATGCCACGATAACTAAGACATGGAACAATGGCAGTGGATTTGTGCCGATTGGCAATGATAATGCTCCTTTCAACGGAACATTTGACGGGCGTGGCTACAAAATCTTTGGGCTGTATATTAACTCCTCCGCTAGTTATGTGGGGCTGTTTGGATACACCACGGGTAATGTTAAGAATCTGAGGCTTGTCAATGTTAATGTGACCGCAAGCGGATATTATGCAGAAGTAGGTGGACTCGTTGGAGAGAACTGGGGCACGGTGAGCAATTCCTATGCCACTGGCAATGTGAGTGGATGCAGCTATGTAGGCGGGCTTGCTGGAGAGAACCTTGACTTTTGCACGGTGAGCAATTCATACGCAGCAGGTAATGTGAGCGGAGAGGATTATGTGGGCGGACTCGTTGGATGGAACCGTGGCACGGTAACCGCCAGTTTCTGGGATGTGAACACTTCGGGAATTGATCACAGCAATGGTGGAACAGGAAAGACAACAGAAGAGATGAAGAATAAAGCAACATTCCTCAACGCAGGCTGGGATTTCAATTACACCTGGGGCATCTGGGATGGGGTAACATATCCATTCCTCCGATGGCAGGGATTGAAATCCATTGCCTCGGCATCAACCAATCTTCATGCGAATGTGGGTGATGGGCATGTGAACCTAACATGGAATGCACCTGAGAACGATGGTGGCTTAACAATCACAGAATACAGAGTTTACCGCAACGGCACAAAGATTGCAACTGTTCCAGCAAATCAATTGTGGTACAATGATACAAACGTGGATAATGGGCAGACTTACACATACTATGTAACTGCAGTTAATGCCGCGGGAGAATCTCCGAAGAGCGATGAAGTTCAGGCAACACCAGAAAGAACGCCGGGAGCAATAATTGCCATGGTTTTACTATCTTTAATTATTGTGGTTTTGCTATCATTAATTATAATTATTGCATTGAGAAAGCGGAAAAATTGAAAGATTGCTTTTATTTTACAGGTTCAAAAATTATTTTTCCCTCTTTTTCTTTGAATGTGATGTTGAATTTGTCAAAAATGTCAAGTCTTCCTAATATAGGTGGTGCTTCTTCAATCAGTGCCCATGCTACTCGTGGTTCTAATTCCATATCTCCGATTCTCATTTTAACTTTCTTTATTTCCACAGGTAAGCCTATTCCCCGCACACCATGTAAATTTACGATATCTTTTGATATCTCAAATCCTAACTTCAAACCCAGTGTATATGGTATTAGTGTAACATCCGCTCCAGAATCTATGTAGGGTGCAAATGGAATCCACTCACCACTTGTGGATTTTATATAAACTTTGGCTACTGGCCTGTAAACTACACCCGTTATTTTTCCCCTTTCTTTTCTGTATGTGAATACAACCATCTATCTACACCTCACAGAATGAGAGTATCTTCTGTAGGCACTTTCGCCAACATTACTTCTTTATCCGGATATATTTTCTTTGCCTGATCATACACCACATCTGCTCTCTCTCCACTTGCCACAACCTTGCCATCAACTATTGCAATCCACTTACCAGCATATTCGCTCAAATCTGCATTTATGTAGAATTCGTAATTCTTATCCTTTATTTCCTCTTCGTTCATATTTTCACATCTCCTTCGCCATATTTAACATTTTCCTAATAGGGATAACATATGGAAGCTACGGGTAAAAACAGAGAGCGGTGGAGGCGGAAAGAAAAATAGCATTTTCAATCTTGGTCTGTGTATTGCTGATAGGAGTAGCTGGATACACGGTGAGCCTTCTTTTGTCATTCACCACCTAGGCAGCTTACTTTACAAATACAATCAGAAGAACATGTTAGCCCAGAAT
>JAGHBQ010000028.1 GCA_021160945.1 Thermoplasmata archaeon | reverse complement strand
GTGCAGTGAAATTGAGAGAGGGAGACTGGGATCTCTGGCTCTTCCAGATGACGGTGGATGGCAATGGATCGTGGAGCGTGAGCTACGGAACAGCGAGTAATGATTTTGTGCAGAGTGTGAATAATAATTATGGAGGATACTATGTTCTTGCGCGCACGGGTGATGCGCCACACAGTATGTGGCTTCTCAAGTTCGGCTACGATAGGGTGTATAATGTTCCGACGGGAGTGAAGCAGTACACGCTCACAGGTGGCAGGGTGGATAGCAGGTTTGTGGGAGTGCTCAAATGGTGGTACGTTGCCAGTGGAGTCGGGATTCACGGAAAAAGTGAGCTGTGTATTTACCAGATAGATTTCCGGGAGAGATTCATGGAAGAGATGTACCTTCCGGAGGGCTCGGAGATCAGGGTGGGAAAGGCAATTCTCAAGCGCACATATTTTGTTCCCATTGAGCCGCAGCCAGTGAATTTTTCCCTGAGCATCACTCCAGTGGAAATGAGCATCGGGAGTGCAATTCTGAAAACAATCATCCCGGAGTATGAGGATACCATGATATTTGGGATGCCGTATCCGTCGTGGAATCTCACCGCGGAAGTCTCGGAGAATGGTGTGAAGCTACGCTGGCTCTACAACCCGGTGAATATAAGCACTGGGCTGCAAAGCTTTTACATCTATCGTGACACAGAGTCCGGGAATATGAAGCTTATTGGAAAAATAGAGAGACCAAAATGTCCGGAGGATGTGGGAACATGCATAATTGAGTATAATTACACGGACAGGAATGTGAGCGCTGGATAGAGATACTATTACTATGTGACTGCTGTGAGCTATTTGGGAGAGGGTGTGAACAGCAGCCTTATTGCAGTTCATGTGCCAGTAGCGAAAGGGCCGTTGATATTTAGTGCAATTATACTGCTTATCGCTGCCGTTGCATTTGCAGCTCTCGTGCATCATAGAAGAAGAAAAGTTGGTAGGGAGAGGTAGAGTATAAGGGAATTTTCGTTGTGTGCATCTAAACCCAAAGGTTATATTCAAGAAAACCATTGGGTAGAAAGTGACTCGAATTATCTTCCTGGGTACCGGTGGGGGACGATTTGCAACCATATATCAGGTTCGTGCTACCGGAGGCGTGTACATAGAGGATAAGCTGCGAATACACATAGACCCCGGTCCCGGTGCTCTGGTGCAGATGCACAGGTTTAGCGTAAATCCCGCCAAAACCGATATAATTGCGGTTTCTCATGCACATACGGACCATTATACAGATGTGGAAGTTTTAATTGAAGGAATTACCAATGGGGGTACGAAGAAAAAGGGGGTGCTACTTGGCTCCCAAAGCGTGGTTGAGGGCTATGACATTTATGACTCCGTCATCTCCAAATACCACATGGGTCTGGTGGACAAGGTTCTTGCAATGCAGCCCGGTGACGAATACAGAAGCAGGAATCTCAAAATCAGAGCCACAAAGTCGTTTCACAATGACCCAACCACCATAGGATTTAAAATCAAAACCTCACAGGGAATTATTTCCTATATGGCGGATACGGACTATGATAGAACGCTTATTCTCCAACACAGGGGGGCAAGGGTTCTGATTTTGCCTGTAACGCGACCATTGGGTGCAAAGATACCCTATCATCTGAGTACTGACGAGGCGGCAAAGATAATAAGGGGTGTGAAGCCAGAAATAGCCATCATCACGCATTTCGGGCTCAAGATGATAGAGGAGAATCCTGATTTTCAGGCGGACTGGATATGGAAGGAAACGGGGATAAGGACCATAGCCGCGGATGATGGTATGATTGTGGAAATTGATGAAAAAATTGAAGTTACCTGAGCCTTACTCTTTTGAGCACTCCACCGCAAATGGGGCATCTTTCGTAATATTTTGTGAAATAGCGTCCGCATGAGGTGCATCTCCATTTCCAGCGTCTCCTCTCCTTTATACCTTTCTGATGCACGGAGAGCCATTTTATACCCAGATATTCAGCAACATTCTGCATCGCGTAGTCATCTGTTACGAGGATTGCACTTTCCTGAAGCGCAAGAGCAATGGCTTCAATATCCGCACGAGAGAGAACTGACAAATCGCCGCTTTTCTCTGCAATCTTTAGTACCTTTTTAATGGACTCTCTGCGGGGAGAGATTATCTTAAAAATTGAGAATTCCAACCCCTTTCTTCTAACCTCCTCGTGGATGGATGGGGGAATGATTATCTCCCAGTTAGATGGTGGCAGGAATCCCTCGATGAACACAGAGGAATCAACCACATATTTCATTTTCTCGCCCCCGTAATTTCGGGAGAAGCACAGGTTCTCCTCTCTGAGTTCATCGATTAAATTTTCCAGTTTCCATTGAAGCGAGGTGGGTGTTATGGTGGCGAATATTATGTGATACGATGTGAGTTCTTTTATTCTTCTCAATATCTTGACAACCTCCTCTTTTTCATATCCGTGGAGAATGACTATCCTGTTCTCACCCCAGCTTTCGTAGTCGTCTTCTCTGCATCTCTCTATCACATCCTCAAGAGTCCATTGAAGAAAATCATGATGCATGATGCATAGCTTTCCTTCTACATGCTCCTTTATTCTTTCCACCTCATCGGGAGAGAAACCTATCAGCAGAATAACCTTATTCTTTTTTGCAGAGCTCTTCATAGTATCGCATCCCCTGTGGAGTTAGAGAATAAATCACATAGTTTCCCCTCTTCTTCCCCTCAATTAGATTCGAATTTTTGAGAATTGAAAGATGATAGGAGAGCTTGGAGTATGAAATATTTGCTATGTCTCGCAGCAAGCATACACAGGAAGATTGAATTCCCAGAAAACAGAGAATCTTGAGCCTGAGCGGGTCACCCAGCGCTGAATGAATTTTGGCTTTTCTTTCAAGTTCTTTTCTCGAAGGGAGAGAATTCAGAATCTTTCTCAATCCACCTTTTTTTTCAATCTCCTTCTGAATGTCTTCCGGAATTACTGGAGCCATGGGAATCCATATAAAAGAAGAGTATTAAACAATTACTTCAAAAAAATTTGAAATACTTTCCTCTCATGTCCCTCTGGTGATTAAATGAGCGATAAAAAGTTCGATTACTGGTTTGGAGTGCCGCGAAAGGAGATAAAATGGTATCCGAAGATTGACCCGGCAGCCTGTATAGGTTGCGGATTGTGCGCGGTTATATGCGGTCGTGGAGTATATTCATACGACCTTGTTACAAAAAAGCCTATAGTGGCACAGCCATACCACTGCCTTGTGGGATGTCAGACATGCGCGAATCTATGTCCTGTAGGGGCGATAGAATTCCCGCCACCTGAGGTTGCTCGTGAAGCCGCTAGGAAATACAAAATATTCATAAAGGTCAAAGAGATACTGAAGGAAAAATTTGCTGAGCAGTTGATTGAAACTGCAAAAGAGTACGGGAAGGAAATGGCCTCTGATAGAAAGGGATGAAACAACGAGGCGAAAATTTTTGACAATTTTAAAATATTTCTTTCCCATATCTCATTCTGTGGATGTAATAGAGGTGGAAAACCTTGCTAAGTACTATGGCGAATTTCTTGCAGTGGACCATATAAGTTTCCGTGTCAAAAAGGGTGAAATTTTTGGATTTCTCGGGCCTAATGGTGCTGGCAAAACCACCACCATAAGGATGCTCACTGGAATTCTCAAACCCAGCGAGGGAAGGATAAGAATATTTGGTCTTGATGCACGGAAAGACATTCTGAGGATAAAGGAAAATATAGGTGTAGTGCCAGAAATGGCAAATCCATACATTGACCTCACTGCAATGCAGAACTTATCTCTCGTGGGCAGGCTTTACGGAATGAGAAAAGGAGAGATAAAAGAGAGAAGCGAGGAACTCCTTCATCTCTTTGGTATATATGAAAGGCGAGATAAAAAGGTGCGTTCCTTTTCGAAAGGATTGCGACAGAGGTTATCCCTCGCAATGGCACTTCTTCCTGACCCTGAGTTGCTATTCTTGGATGAACCCACATCCGGGCTGGATGTTATGAGCGCAAGACTGATTAAAAAGATAATAAGGGATGAAAACAGAAAGGGCAAAACAATATTTATGAGCACGCATAATATGAGCGATGCAAATGAACTGTGTTCAAGAATAGCAATTATAAATCACGGAAAAATTATCGCAATAGACACTCCGGAGAAAATAAAGAGTATGTGTAAGGGGCATGCGG
>JAGHBQ010000084.1 GCA_021160945.1 Thermoplasmata archaeon | reverse complement strand
GTATAGATATTGTTGCAATTTCTTTTGAGCCAGTGATTTTTCCTTCATAATATATGAAAATCTGAATAAAAAGGAGAACAAGAAGAAAGATAGATAAAATCGCTGAGAACTGCGAAAATAAATCGGGATAGAGCAGAGAAAGAACGATCAGGAAAAGAAGAATGAATGAGAGAACAAAAGATTTCCATTTCATAACTCAACCCCCAGATCTTCCTCTATGAGAATTTTTCTCTCTTTCATATTTTCTATGCCCTGCACCACTTTGTTTAGCTGGGTAGAATAAATCAGGGAAGAGCACATAATTTCTCTTCTATTTCCCTCCGCAATTATCCTGCCTCTTGAAAGAATAGCTACCCTATTGCATGTTCTGGCCACAGTTTCCACATCATGGCTTATTAGCATAACCGCCCTATTTCTTGCATAATTTCTGAGAAATTTAGAAAGAAGGAGCTTATATTTAAAAGATAATCCTCGAGTAGGCTCATCAAGAATGAGAAGTTCCGGTTCTCTCACAGCAATGGTGGCTATGGCAGCAAGCATTCTTTCTCAGCCGGAAAGCTCCTTTCCACTTTTTTTTCTAAGGTTCCATATACCAAGCTCCTTCATGATTTTTTCTGCCTTCTTCTCTTTTCCATCTTCCACAGAGAACAGGATATCCTCCTCTATGGTATCCTGAAAGAGATGAAGATTTGGATTCTGAAATACCATTGAGACAAGTTTGCTTCTCTCCCTTTCACCCAGAGTGATGATTCTCTTTCCTTTGATTCTTACTTCTCCTCTGGATGGTCGAAGAAGACCTGATAAGAGCTTGGCCATAGTGGTTTTTCCAGCACCATTTCTCCCCATTAGACCTAAGATTTCGCCCCTTCTTATTCTGAGATTGAGATTTTTTATAATCCTACTCTGCCCATAGGAAAAATGAAGGGAACGAACATCCACCAAGATATCGCCGTATGAAAAATCTTCTTGAGGATTCACATCTTTCAGGATTTTTTCCAGAGTTTTTCTGCCCTCTTTCACAGTAAGGGGCAGATATTTCATTCCAATTTTTCTGGCAATCCGGGTTATTTGAGGATAACCTATACCTTCGGAATCCAGATCTATCTTAGAGGCAATCATTCTTGGCTCTCCATCGCCAATTATTCTTCCTTCCTTCATCACAATGAGGCGATCTGCACGATGCATTGTTCTTTCCATTCTGTGCTCTACCAAGATTATTCCCATACCCAGATCGTCATTGAGTCTTTCCAGCAGAGAAAGAAGTTCCTCGGCGCTGTTTGGATCTATCTGACTGGTTGGCTCATCCAAAAGAAGATAGCGAGGATAGGTTGCTATGGCCGATGCAATTGCCACTTTCTGTTTCTCTCCCCCCGATAATGTGGAAATTTTTCTTCCTCTGAGATGATATATCCCCAAGAGATCCAGAACTTCCTCTACTCTTCTCTCTATCGCCATTTCATCAAGACCCAAGTTTTCAAGGGGAAAAGCTATCTCTTTTTCCACAGTGCTCATAAGAACTTGATTCTCCGGATCTTGGAAAACAGATGAAACAACAGATAGAAGTTCCTTAGGAGGTGTTTTTCTTACTTCCCTTCCCTCCATTCTCACAGCTCCCTCATAAACTCCTCCGTAGAAGTGGGGAACCAGTCCATTTATGCTCCGGAGCAATGTGGTTTTTCCGCTCCCTGAATCTCCGACAACGAGTACAAACTCTCTCGGAAATAGTTTGAGATTAATACCTCTAAGGGCGAACTTAGAAGATGAGGCGTATCTGAAAGAGTAGTTATGAAAGCTAATCATGTTCCTCCCTCCTCGAAAATGCTATAGCTGTACTTAAAATTGAGATGAGAAGATAATGATAAAGATGAGAAGGTACAAGCTTCTCTCCCATACCTTTAATAAGGAAAATTGTTGCTAGAAATGCAGCAAAGATAAGAAATGAAGTGAGCAGAATTTCCCTGGGAGGAAATGAAATTCTTCTCCATGGTTTCCTCTTTCTGGACGGAAAGCCCTTTGTCTCAAGTGCCTCCGCAATCTGTATTCCCCTTTCAAGAGAGTTGTTGAGAAGGGAAAGCATCACCGGATACCTTGCCTTTATCCTGTCCCTTATTTTACCTGAAGATAATTGAACCCCTCTGACACGGAGAACATCTGCGCTCTGGGAAGCATCCTCCGCTATAATACCGAAGAATCTCAAAGATAATGCTATGGTTATGAGTGTGCCCTGTGGAAACCTTAACTTGTCCAGAATTTCTATTATTTCATCCATGTTAACATTGCTGTTAAAGATGGAGAAGGCACCCATGATCAGGAGAATACGGAGAGCCATTGAAAATGCGAACGCTATGGATTCCCAAGTGATTGTGAGCCATGAGGTCTCAAGAATCTTATGAATTCCATTCTGCATCAGAAAAATATTGAATAGAATAATGAAAAAGAGCAGGTAGAGAGAATATTTCATAAATTTATTCCATAAGTGTGATTCAATGAAAATTTTAGCTATATATGTAGATAGGAAGAGAATAAAAAGAAAATAAGGGGTGGAGAAAATTAGGGAGAGATAGGTAATGATGAGCAGCCAGATAAAAAGGGTGATGGGTGATGGCTTATATTCTTTAAGCTGCACACTACTTCCAAAAAAGAGAAGGATGAAAGTAGCAAATATGGATATTGGGAGTAAAATCATAAAGGCTCTCCCTCCATCAACCAGAAAGAATCTATTTTGTAATTCAACAGGGTGTTCACCACTGTCCCCACATACTCTTCATTTCCTGCTATCAAGAGAAGGATATTTTCACAGGCACCTATGCCCTTAGAATTGTAGGGAGATTGTGTTATCTGGGCAAAGGCACCCCTATATTTTTTACCATGAATATCGACCACATAATCTCCAGAGAGATGATATTTCCATCCAAGTTCATCATATCTGGAGTTTATCTCCTCCACCAATTTACTGGATTTGCCAAGGAGAATGACATTATTCCTCTCAAGAATTTCACGGGTGAGATTTTCTATCTTCACAATATTCACCGTCACGCTTTTTTTCATGAAATTATATATTTTCTCCGCCTCATTTCTGAAGGTGGGCTCATATGCCACTACAAGAGGGTATGTTTTATTTGAATAACCTTTTGTGAACATATACGGAAAATCCTGAAGCTCGGAATTTACTAGAAGAGTTTTCCAGCAGTGATAATCCCATCTCACCACATCTCCGGGATGCATTATGTAATCTGCAGCTCCCACATTTGCAAGGAAACCATTTACATAGTAGAACCAGTCTCTCTGCTCTTTGAGATCTGAGGATATATTGTCTATGGACACCACGAATTTTCCTCCATAGGCAAGGGATACATTTGCCACAGATTTCAGAGCATCTATAACCGAGATTCCACTTTTAACCATCACCTCTTTCAATATCTTCTCCCCAAAATTCAGAGAAATTATTATTTTTGCATCCCCTTCATCTTCAACATTCTGAGGATTATTTAAATTGCTTGTGAGGAGAAATAATCCTATTAAAAGACTGATCACGACGATGGAAATTATCCCCGGAGGTAATTTTCTATTCATTGGGAGGAGGTATGCTTTTCAACTTTTTTAATTTTACTCAAATTTACTTTAATGTGAGTTGCTAAAAAAATAAAAATAGTGGGTCAAAATACACCCTATGAAAGTGTTCATCACTCGCAAAATACCAGAAGATGGGATAAGAATTCTCGAAAAAGAGGGTTTTGACATAGAGATATTCCCTGAGGACAGGATACCAGAAAAGGAGGAGATAATAAGAGGGGTGAAAGATGCCGATGCCCTGATATCCCTTCTCACAGACAGGATAGATAGAGAGGTTATCGATTCTGCACCCAAACTCAAAGTGATAGGAAACTACGCTGTTGGCTACAATAATATAGATGTGGATTATGCCAAAAAGAAAGGCATAATCGTAGTAAACACTCCGGGAGTACTCACAGATGCCACTGCGGATCTTGCCTTTGCACTCATACTTGCAGCTACCCGAAGGGTGGTCGAAGGCGACAAATTTGTCAGGGAGGGAAAATTCAAAGGCTGGGCTCCACTCCTCTTACTTGGCAAGGATGTCTGGGGTGCAACTCTCGGTATAGTAGGGGCCGGTAGGATAGGACAGGCTGTAGGTCACAGAGCTAAGGGATTCAATATGAAAATTATTTACTATGATAAGTTCAGAAGAGAGAATTTTGAAAAAGAAACAGGCGCAGAATTTGTTCCCTTGGAAAAACTTCTTTCTCAGGCAGATATCATAACCATTCATGTGCCACTCACACAGGAAACCTATCATCTCATAGGAAAAAGAGAATTTGCCCTTATGAAAGATGGAGCTATCCTGGTCAACACATCCAGAGGCGAGGTGATAGATGAAGAAGCTCTGATTTCTGCACTCAAGAATGGCAAGATTTTCTCTGCGGCTCTGGATGTCTTTGAGAACGAGCCAGATATAAGAAAAGAGCTCCTGGATCTTCCCAATATTGTGCTAACACCACACATAGGAAGCGCCACTGAGAGAACCAGAAGGAAAATGGCAGAAATGGTATGCAACGATGTGGCCAGAGTTCTCAGGGGAGAAGAGCCAATTAACAAAGTTTAATGGATTTCCTCTATTTTTAACTCTTTCTGCTCCCCTGTTTCCATATTTCTCACAACCGCTGAATTTCTTTTTATCTCTTCTCCCACAATGATCACATATTTGGCATTGAGCTTATTTGCATATTTCATCTGCTTGCTTAGGGATCTGTCTTGCAACTCTATATCAACTATGTATCCCTTTCTACGAAGCATATTTGCAACTCTTATTGCCTCTTTTCGGAAGCCAGGAATTATGGCGACAAAATAATCCACCTCTATCTTCTCCTCCGGCCATACACCCTCCCGACGCATCATCAGCTCGAGAACCACATCACCCATTCCAAATCCAACCGCCGGAGTTGGCTGTGCACCGAAGAGCTCCACCACTTTATCGTATCTTCCGCCTCCAAGAATTGCTCTAAACTCTTCCTTTGCATCATGGGCCTCGAAAACTATGCCTGTGTAGTAGGCCAATCCACGGACTATGGAGAGATCAAAAACCACGCTTTTTCCATATTCTCTCAGGAGATCTTTAAGTTCTCTCAGAACCTCTGTTCTCTCGCTTTCTGGAAATTTATTCAGAACGACATCCACATCTCCTTTGTACTGAAGAGTTTCCTCAAGGATCTCTACCTTCTCTGGGGAAATGTATTTTAACATCTCTTCGCGGAAAATCTGTAGGGGAATTTTATCTCTCTTATCTATAATTCTGAAAGCACCCTCCATATCCTTAACATTCATACTTTTCAGCAGATCTTCCATAAGGATTCTATCGCTTACTCGCATTATATACCTACCCTTGAGACCGAGCGTATCTAAAATCTCCATGGCCAGGGCAATGACCTCTGCATCCGCATAAATATTGCTTATGCCAAATATATCGGCATTGAATTGATAAAATTCTCTAAGTCTGCCACTTTGAGGCTCCTCGTATCTCCACATCTTTGGAAAAGAGAACCACTTAACAGGCTTCGTCAAATCTTTCCTGGCGGCAATCATCCTTGAAACCGTAGGCGTCAGTTCAGGAATCAGGGTAATCTCGCGTCCACCTTTATCAACAAAACTGAACGTCTGCTTTACTATCTCCTCTCCACTCTTTATGCGAAATAAATCAAGGAGTTCAACACTGGGAGCATCTATCTCATGAAAACCAAAGCTTCTGGCCACCTGAGTTATCTTACTAAATACTATTCTCCTTGCCCTCATATATTCCGGATAAATATCCCTGAATCCCCGCAATCTCTGAAGCATAGATGATGATGGGTATTATTTATAAAAATTTTAGTGCTCCTTTCTCTCCTCATCTTTTATTCTCTCACATTCTGGAAGCTTGCCTGTCTTTATAAATTCGTTGAAATGCTCAATCCATCTCGGACTGGTTTTGAAGCTCCTTATAAATGTAACGAATTTCTTGATTCTCTCAAAGGATTCATCATCTATGTAATGCTCAACTTTGTTGGCTATAGTGTTGGCATTTTTTGGCTCCACACCAAATATTTGAAAAAATTCCTCAATCAGAGTTTCCCTCTCGAAAAGTTTTTCTGCGATTTCCCTTCCTTTCCCTGTAAGGAGGATTCCTCTATACTTCTCGTAAATGATAAAACTCTTGGCCTGAAGCTTTTTGAGCATATCCGTTACGCTTGCCGGCTTGACATCAAGTATCTCGGCAATCTCCACACTTCTTGCAAATCCTCTGTTTTTCACAATCCTATAAATCGCTTTGAGGTAATCCTCCTCCTTTTCACTCATTCACATCCTCCCTGAAGAAGTAATTTTCTCTTCCTCTGAGTTCAATATTCCATCCATTCAATATTGCTTCCACCACTTTTCTTCTTCCGCTTTTCAGTTCATTCCAAAGGGTTTTTCTGGAAACACCCATCCTCGCTGCTGCCTCTTCCTGGGTTAATCCTTCCACATCCACCAATCTCATGGCCTCTAATTCAGAATAAAAAAGTATAACTGTCCTCACATAAGGCATACCTCTGGGAGCATAGCTTTTCACCGGAGGGATACATGATATCCAGCGCGGTCCTCGTCTCCTTCCTCTTCTTCCGTATCTCATTAATTACACAATTGAGATATAGTATTTATTTTTTGT
>JAGHBQ010000025.1 GCA_021160945.1 Thermoplasmata archaeon | reverse complement strand
TGCATAATATACATACTCTTGCCTCTCTGGCCATAAAAGCAATAAAGAAAAGCATGAAGCCACAGGGATTCAATCTTGGAATAAATATAGGAAGAGCTGGAGGTGCAGGAATAGAGGGGCACATTCATCTTCATATTGTACCAAGATGGAATGGAGATACCAATTTCATGCCGGTGATCTCTGATACCAAGGTTATAGTGCAGGAAATAAAGGAGAGCTACAGAGAACTCAGGGAAAGCATAGAAATTATTCTCTCCGAAGAATGAAGGTGTATCCCTTTATTTCCACTATCTGCGCACCAACTTTTTTCGCAATGCTTTCTACCTTTTCTTTAAAATTCTCTCTATCTGCATTTTTTAAAAATCTTATTTTTACAATTTTTCTCTTTTTTAGCTGAGCTTTAATTTCCTCTATAACCTCCTCCGTCATACCCTTCTTTCCTATTTGAACTGTAGCTTTAAGCTCCATCTTCTATTCCCCCTCAAAATTCCACTTGAGATATCTTCTCTCGTATTCTGTGATTATTTCATAGGTGGCAACCCATGCCATAAGAGTTTGGGGATATATAGATATTATCTCATCTGCAAAATCAATGTTGCTCAGAAAATCACCATTGGGAAAACCCCCGATGATGAAGGTCACATCTTCTGGAATATCATATTTCCCCAAATTTACCCTTTTTCCTCTCTCTGAGAGAACTACGAGCTTGCCACCGCACTTCTTAGCAAGAGCTTGAAGACTAATCTTTTCAAGAAAGAGAAGTGGATTTTCCTTATTGGGCACATACTTGTTCTGAAACACATGCTCTATCAAGCCAACAAAGCGATGATACGCCTTAGGCAATCTCGTTTCTGGAGAGATATGGATAACATCATTATTTCTTGTATGCACATAAACCCTCAAAAGCCCAGCTTTATTAAGAATGGATTCCTGAGCGTTCATGAGAACCATATGGGCAATATCAGGTCTTCCTCTTCTCTCCGCCTCCTCAGGATATTTGCTCCTTATGGCCTGATGATGAAAAGATGCATCGAGAAGAATTCTGGATGGCCTCTTTTTCCTGAGCTTAGCATGCTTCACCACTGCAGGGTGACCCTGTATGCTCTGCGGCACAATTTCCACTTCCGTGTCTCCAAGTATTAGATGCATCATCCGAATATTGCCCCCATGCCCAAGGATGCTTCCTCCTCCGCCTCCTTTATCTTCCTGTAAATTTCCTCGCGTCCATCCTTCATCTCGCTCTCTCCTGCAATTTTTCGCGCTTTTTCTATCGCCTCTTCGCTTCCTTCTATCAGGATATAAATGTCACCACCTTTCATTCCAAGGCTTCGCGTGTCTCTCTTTATTATAGTCTGTCTGCTGATTGTATCATCCTTATACAGTTCATCGATTTTCCTATCTCCGGGGTTGAACTTGAATATTGCGTACATCTTCTCACCTGCTGTCCCATAATAGCCATGGTAATTAAAGTTTTTTGATGTAAGAGCGTGCCTTTCTCCCTTCCTTTCTTTGGAAGAAAATGCCTTGATGGAGTAAAAGATGCTGAAACAGATAAGCACATTTCCGAAAGACTTGCTATATTTTGTGATGGATGAGGTAACGAAAATAAAGGATAGAAAGTATGAAAGCATAGAGAAAATGAGGCATAGATGTTGGATATTGAATATAGAGATAGAGTGTGGTATGAAAATAGATGTGTAAGTGCTGTTACCGTATGATAAGAGTGCACTTGATGAGTATGTGGTGATTGGAAAGGTGAAAAGAATAGAAAAGATGGCAATTCTGGATGAAGAGGTGTTAATAGTAGGAGTGGAAAGCAGGCCTCTTGGAACGATAGATGTTCTGGTGAACAGCAGCAATATGGGTGGCAAGTTATTAAAGGTGGGGATGTGGTGGAAGCGATTGGCTGGATGGAGGGAAAGATTTCTGGGGAGAAAGGGAAGACACTGAAATAGAGGTGAAATCTAATCTCGCTCGTGCATTTTTGGGGGAAATATTATAATGAATGGGTGATTTGCAGAAATAATGAGATGCAGTAAATGCGATAGAAAGGCAGTTGCAGAGATAAGATATGCGGGAATCAGACTCTGCAGGGAGCATTTTCTTCAGTTTATTGAGCGAAAGGTTAAGCATGAGATAAGAGCGCAGGTAAGATTTGAAAAAGATGATAGAGTTCTTATTGCTGTTTCAGGGGGAAAAGACAGCATGCTTACCCTTTATTTTATGGAGAAGATTTTTGGGAAGTGGAGGGAGTTTGAGATGCTTTCAGTGACCGTTGATGAGGGTATCGGGGATTTTAGAAGAAAATGTGCAGAGGTGGCTAGAAATTTCTCCAAGAGTCTTGGAATTGAGCACAGGACAATCACATTTAGAGAGTACATTGGGATAACAACTGACGATGTGGCTCATGTTGACCAAGAGCTCAAGCCCTGCACCTATTGCGGAGTATTTAGAAGGAAAGTTTTGAATTTGTATGCTAAAGAAGTTGAAGCAAAATATCTCATTCTGGGGTTAAATCTGGATGATATTGCACAATCGATAATAATGAATGTCACAAGAGGTGATTTGAGTAGACTTGCCAGATTGTCGCCCCATAAAAAGATAAAGGAGGGTTTTATTCCGCGCATACTTCCGCTTCGCAGAGTACTTGAAGATGAAGTTCGGTCATATGTGAAAATGGCAAAGATACCCTATTATGCGAGTAGATGCCCTTATGCACCTTTGGCTATAAGGGATGTTTACCGGGGATTTTTAAATTCGCTTGAGAAAAGAGATCCAGCAGTGAAATTCTCGACCCTCAAATTTTTTGATGAACTTAAGCCTCTTCTGGAGAAAAAATATAGTCAGGAGATGAGACCATGTAAAATATGTGGTGAACTAACCATCCAAGAGATATGCAAAGCCTGCCAGCTAAAGTTGAGATACGAAAATCTCAGTAAATAAGGTCCACTGTATTGAGAATTTCGGGTATGGTAACTATATCGTTAACGCTGGCACCGCTGGCCAGTTTATGTCCCCCTCCACCATAAAACTTTGCTATTTTGAGCACATCTATACCCGTATGGGTTCTAAATTCCATCTTCGTTAGTGTTCTGCCTCTTCTCACTTTATAGATAAGAACCACTATTATATCGAAGCTATCTCTCTCAGCAAGAACATTGGAGATTATATAAACAGGTACAGATTCCGTAGTTTCAAAAAATGCAATTTTCAAATTTTTCACACTAAAGGTCTTTGTGTCTTTTTTCACTCTCTCCTCCAGCTTAGCAAGCCATTTAGAATATTCATCAACAAGAGAATCATACTCTGTCAGTAGAGAAAAATCCTCACTCATTAGTTGCCTAGCAATTTTTTCAAGCTTGGTATTTAATTCTCTTCCGAAAAATTTCCAGCGAAGAGCACCAATTATTAGTCTAATCTTTTCTGCATTCTCATCCTTCACATCGTTCATGTCTATTTGATCCGCTATATCTATGAGGGGAGAATTGATCCCAAAATACTTGCCTACCACTGACGCAGCACTTTTTGCACCAGAATCTATAATGAGTTTCACATGCGGCAACTGAATGCCTGGATCCCACTGGTGATGGTCAATCCATATCACACTATCGTAAATCGCCGCAGCATAAAGAGCTCCGTGTTCTCCAGCCATATCAAAGATATAGAGCTCACCCAAATCTCTTCTTCTGAGGAGAGAATGACATATAGTATCCCTTAACTGAGCAGGAGAAGTAAAATATACCCTGACTTTAGTTCCCCCTATCCTTTTGAGAAAAAGAGAGAGAGAAATTACTCCGTCAGCATCCATATGGGTCATTACTGTAATCATAGAAAAATCACTTTGCAATTAAAGCTCTTACCCGATCACCGGCATTTTCTGCATGATTTGAAATATCACCAAGTAGAAATACCAATTTACTTAAATGAAATAGTGCTGCAGCACTTAACTGTTCCTCCATCTGAAAAATCTTTTTTGTAAGTCTTCTTTCTAGAAGATCGCTCTCATG
Organism: Thermoplasmata archaeon; assembly: GCA_021160945.1. Taxonomy (GTDB): domain Archaea; phylum Thermoplasmatota; class Thermoplasmata; order Thermoplasmatales; family Aciduliprofundaceae; genus S014-41. Next base: position 1,806 of record JAGHBQ010000025.1, on the reverse strand, counting down.
TTCTATGATATGCAACTTCTCTATTATCTTCTTTGCATTCTCTCTTTCTTTCTCAACAAAGGAAGACTCTATCACAAAATTCAATGCATCTACTGCCTTTTCCGTGTATTCTATGGCTTCAAGAGCCTTGTTGAAAAGCTCAATAAAATCTTGCTTGAATTCATCAGGAACAGGTTTCTCTCTGATGGAAATCCACTCCGCCACATCTTGAATTAAGTCTTCTACCTTATCAATCTCAGAGAGAAGTGAAAGAAATACTCCTCGATCAACAGGCATCTTCACACTCTTAGGTAGATGGTTTCTTATATTGCTCTTTATATAATCCGCCTTTAGCTCCAGATCTTCTATAATCTTCTTCTTTCCTTCTAAATCTGCAAATTCATTTTTCATCAAATCCTTAAACACCTCCCTCAGAAGGGCCGCACTCTTTTTTACCAGTGAGACATGATCTTTTAGTGCCTCAAATGGTGACTTCCCCAGGGTTTCAATAATAGGAACCCTCATAAATTTCATTCTCACACCTCCTTATCCCAAGAATATACATTTTAACAATAAAAATATTCCTGCCGAAACCCCCATGGCCACAGGCAAAGTTACAATCCATGAGTAAACTATATTCTTAATTACTTTGTAATTTATGGTGGCCAGTCCTCTGGCAAATCCAACACCCATTACTGCACCCACAATCACATGAGAAGTGGATATTGGCATTCCAAGCTTAGAAAAAACAAGGACAGTAAAAGCGGCAGCAAGCTGAGCAACAAATCCTCTAGTTGGGGTTATCTCTGTTATCCTCTTTCCAACAGTGTATATAACTCTGTATCCCCAGGTAGATATCCCGAGAACTATTCCGAATCCACCTAAAATAAGAACCCAGAGAGGTATAACCGTTTTGGCACTCAGAGACACTCCTGTGTATATATCCACTATTGTAACTAAAGGACCCACTGCATTTGCAACATCGTTTGCCCCATGAGCAAAGGCAACGCTGGCTGCAGTCATTATCTGGAGAGAGATAAAGAAATTCTCCAGTCTCTTGTATTTATCTTGGTCATATTTATATTTGTGACTAACAAAGAAAAAGTAGCCCATCAAAGAAGCTATTATTCCCACAATAAAGGAAATCATCAACGCTTGAATTAAGGGAAGATTGAAATTCAAATTTTCCAATCCTTTGTATATCACAGACATTGTGATTACAACCACGGTGAAAAATATAAAGAAAGGGGCTACGATCTCTGCTTCCTTCACTGGGTCTTCTTTAGCAAAAATTGTTTTCTTTATTATCATAAAAAAGATGTATGCCGTAACAAGCCCAGCTAGAGGTGAAATCAACCAGCTTGCAGCGATGTTTAAAACTACATTCCAGTGAATCAGAGAGACATTGTAGAGAAGAAGAAATCCTATTACTGCACCAACTATGGAGTGGGTGGTGGATACAGGAAGAGAAAAATATGTTGCAATGGTAACCCATATCGCAGAGGCAAGAAGGGCACTCAGCATCCCGAGTATAAGGATATTGGTATCTATAAGAAGAGGGTTCGCAATTCCTTTGGCAATGGTATCGGTGACATGCTTACCCACAAGTACAGCGCCGGAAAACTCAAAAATCCCTGCCACAATTACTGCTTTTTTGAGTGTGAGTGCCCCACTCCCCACAGAGGTACCCATGGCATTGGCAACATCATTGGCACCAATATTCCATGCCATATAAAGGGCAGCACCGATAGCAATGATCAGTATCATGATGGGGAGCATAGTTGGAGATTGTCTGAGAAATTATAAACTTTTTCTATAGACTATATG
>JAGHBQ010000067.1 GCA_021160945.1 Thermoplasmata archaeon | reverse complement strand
TCCTAATGGTATACACATATCTTACAATGCATAAAAAAATAATAAAACTTTCTAAAATGAGCAAATTTTTAAATGAGGAAAGCTATATTCTCTTATGAGAGAGATACATGCCCCGAGAGGAACAAAATTGAACGCCAAATCCTGGCAGACGGAGGCTCCTCTTAGACTTCTTATGAATAATCTTGATCCAGAAGTTGCAAAAGATCCTGCAAATCTTATTGTTTATGGTGGTACAGGTAAGGCCGCAAGAAACTGGGAATGCTTTGATACCATTGTAGATACTCTGAAAAAGCTTGAAAGCGATGAAACTCTTCTTGTGCAGAGTGGTAAGCCTGTGGCTGTTTTTAAAACCCACGAGTGGGCCCCTAGAGTTCTCATAGCAAATTCCCTTTTGGTTCCTAAATGGGCCACCTGGGATTATTTCCGTGAGCTGGAAGAAAGAGGACTCATTATGTATGGTCAGATGACTGCCGGCTCCTGGATTTATATTGGTACGCAGGGCATTTTGCAGGGAACCTATGAGACCCTTTATGCGGTAGCTCGTAAGGAATTTGGACATCACGATCTGACGGGTAAATGGGTTTTAAGCTCAGGCCTTGGTGAAATGGGTGGTGCTCAGCCTCTGGCCATAACAATGAATAACGGAGTTGGTATAATAGTAGAAGTCGACAAATCCCACATTGAAAGAAGAATAAAGCACGGTTATCTTGATACCTGGACCGATGAGCTCGATGAAGCTCTCAAGATGAAGGATGAAGCTCTGAAGGAAGGAAAACCTCTGAGCATAGGGCTGTGGGGCAACGCAGCAGATATCTATCCCGAGCTTGCAAAGAGGGGGATAGTGCCGGACGTTGTAACAGACCAGACTGCAGCTCATGATCCTCTAAATGGATATATACCCTCAGGCTACAGTGTGGAGGAGGCAGCAGAACTGAGAGAGAATGAGCCAGAGAAATATCTGGAGGAGGTCCGCAAATCTCTTCGTAAGCATGTACCAGCAATGGTATGGTTCAAGGAGCATGGAGCGAAGGTATTTGATTATGGAAATAATATAAGAGCTCAGGCAAAGGAAGCCGGAGTGGAAGATGCTTTCAAGATACCGGGCTACGTGCCCGAATATATACGGCCCCTCTTCTCAGAGGGTTCAGGACCATTCCGCTGGGTGGCCTTGAGCGGTAATCCTGAAGATATTTATGAAACGGATAAACTCATCAAGAAATTGTTCCCTGACAACAAACATCTTGTGCAGTGGATAGATAAAGCTGAAGAGCATGTCAAGTGGCAGGGATTGCCAGCGAGAATATGCTGGCTTGCGTATGGAGAAAGAGAGAAGGCAGGTCTTGCGTTTAATGAACTTGTGCGTGAGGGAGTGGTCGAAGCGCCTATTGCCATAGGAAGAGATCATCATGACACAGGAAGCGTGGCATCTCCATACAGAGAGACAGAGCGCATGAAAGACGGAAGCGATGCAATAGCAGATTGGCCCATTCTCAATGCTCTTCTTAATGTTGCATCAGGGGCCACATGGGTATCTGTGCATCACGGTGGTGGAGTTGGCATAGGCTACAGTATTCATGCTGGCATGGTGGTCGTTGCCGATGGTACAAAGCTCGCAGAGCAGAAAATATCTAGAGCTCTGAATAATGATCCAGGATTAGGAGTTGTGCGCCATGCTGACGCCGGCTATGAAATTGCGATAAGAACTGCGAAGGAAAAAGGCATCTGGATGCCCATGCTCAAATAATTTTCTTTTTTTCGCTACCTATAAATATGAGTAATGAATTTTTAAGCTGGTGAAAGTAGGAATCCTTGTGAAAGATTTTCGGTTTGCATACAGAATTGCATTGGAATTGCAGAAGAGGAGTATACCTTATGAACTTTTGAGAGATGAGAAAGAGACACGGAATTTTGAGGTGATTCTTTCTGAGTCCCCAGGAGATAATTTCGTAATCTGCCACGAACCAGAAGAGTGTGCTCGTAGGGTCCATTCCTATCTTTATGGAAAAAAGAGATTTGAGAGGATAATTGTAGGCATTGATCCTGGCCCAAAGCCAGGGGTAGCGGTAGTGGGTGATGGTAATTTTGTGGAAGAAGTTCAGCTGAGCAACGTGGAGGAAGTTCGCAATTTTGTGGATAAAGTTTACAGAGGATATTCTCCTGATAGTCTTGTGATTAGAATAGGGGATGGAGATATTGTGAACAGAAATAGGATAGTGAATTCCCTCGTCGAAGATTATCGTGTTGAGATAGTGAACGAGAGAAACACTAGCGAAGCAATAACAAATAAGGATGTAGAATCGGCTAAGGTCATAGCTTTCACACGTGGAAGGATAGTGAGAAATAAACTGAATGTGGTTATAAGAGAAGGCTATCTTAAAGAAATTCAGCGAAGGAGTAGGATACGCAGTGAGGGAAAAATCACCATTTCCCGGGAGCTTGCCAGAGAGGTTGCGCTCGGCAAAATAAGCTTAGAGGATGCCATCTCCAGAATGAGGGGGAAAGATGAAGAGTGATGTTGCTCTAAAGAAAATTGACAATTTGGTAAATATTCTAACAGTAGAAATACCGGAAGTGCTAGAGATAGATGGAAAATTATATCCCCTTAAGGAGGATATAATTTCTGGAGAGAGAATAAAAATGATAAAGAAATATGAAAAAATCTATGAGAACCTGCGAGACAGAATAAGAAAAATGGAAGAAGTCCCTCAGGAGATGGTTAATAAAGCTCTGATTTTACGAAGAGCCATACTCTTCCTGAAGGAATATAGAGGCCATGAGGAAATAGAAGATGCAGAAAGATGGCTTGAAT
>JAGHBQ010000114.1 GCA_021160945.1 Thermoplasmata archaeon | reverse complement strand
TTCAGCTTCACTACCGGATCAAAAGTTCGAGATATTGAAGTTCCGGTACTCTACGCACCAGCAATCTCTATAGGTCCAGTTACCATGGAACTCTTTGCTTCATATCTTGCGGTATATCCAATATCTAAGGAATTTTTCTCTATCTAATTTTTTATTTTTTTGAAAAATTACAAAATTATTTATCTCTCAAGGATATCCAGTAGATATGCTCAAGCTGGCCATCTTTGATTTAGATCAGACTTTACTCAATACTCTCCACAGGTTTCATCGGATATTCAATTTAGCCCTGAAACATTTTGGAGCTACTGAGATATCTTGGGAGGAATTTATGGAAGAATATAAAAATGATAATCTTAATAGCTTCATACCGGTAAAACCCCGCATCTTCTGGGATTATTTTCTGGAGCACTACAATGATATAGTGTGTGTTGAAGATACCTTGGTTCCCGGGGCAGATGAGGCTCTTGAGTATATTAAAAAGGAAAAAAAGGCAAAGGTAGCGATAATAACAGGTCGAATTGTTCCTAAGGATTATGTATGGGATGATTTGCGAAGATTTAATATAGACAGGTATGTAGATTTTGTATATACTAGAAAAGACAACTACGAAGATGGAGTAAAAAGAGCACAGCTGATAAAAGAGGCAATGAGTAAATTTAACTCTTCTCCACCAGAGACTATATTTGTAGGTGACTACTGGCCGGATATGCAATCTGGACGAGAGGCAGGAGTAATTACCATAGGTGTTTTAACGGGATATGAAAGCGAGGAAAAACTGAAAAGAAATGGAGCAGACTATGTGATAGAGAGCGTAAAGTATTTACCCAAGTTGCTCAAGGAACTTGGACTTTAAAAAAGAAAAATTTCTCATCAACTTTTTAAGAAGAGCTTAAATAGTTTTTATCAATGAGGTAAACATGAAGTCTTTTCCTATTAATTACGATGGAATATTTGAAATTGCCAATGTGGGTGTTTATCGCACCACTCCAGATGGAAAGATTGTGTATGTTAATCCCTTTCTTGTGAAATTGCTGGGCTATGAGAATGCCGAGGAATTGAAGAAAAGAAATCTTGAGAATTCTTCTTATTATCATCCAGAATATAAGAGGAAGAAATTTAAAGAGGAGATTGAGAAGAAGGGATATTTTATCGGCACTTCTGCATGGAAAACAAAGGATGGAAGAAATGTGTATGTTATGGAATATGCTCTCAAGGTTACAGACGATGAAGGAAATGTGTATTATGATGGTATTGTGGAAGATATCACTGAGCTCATGGAAAGCTATCAGAGGGAAAAGAAGTTAAAGGAGGAATGGCTCAAGCTTTTTGATTCCATTCCAGAATCCATTATAATTTTATCGGAAAATCAGACTATTCTGGATGCAAATGAGACAACCATGAAGCTCCTTGGTAAAGATAAAGGTGAGATTGTGGGCAAAAAATGTTATCAACTATTTCACAACACTTCGATGCCCCCTGAGGGATGCCCTTTCATAGAGCTTGTGAAAAGGGGAGGAAATTTTCAGCTCAATGAAATGACTATGGAAACTGTAAATGGAAGATATCTGGTAACTGTTGCACCTTATATTCTGCCTGGTGAAAGTAAAAGAAAATTCATGCACTTTGCAAAGGATGTCACAATCATCTACAAAGTTCAGGAAAAACTGATAAATTATCTAAAGCAGTATAACCAAATACTAAAGATTATAAACGATATCCAGAGAATATTGTTTAGAGAGAAGGATGAAGAAAACATAGTGAATATGGTTTGCAACAAATTGGCTCGTTGGGAGAAACTCAAAGGCTCTTGTCTTCTGCTGAAAAAGGGAAAGGATCTGAAACTAATAGCATCCCACAATTGCAAAGTAGAGGAGGAAATAAAAGAGCTTCTTCTAAAATGGGATGGACAGAAGAGTATTAGTGTGGAGGATGGTAATTTCCTTATTTTCCCTCTTAAAATCAATAGTAAAATAATTGGTTTCTTTGTTGTGGCTGTTAGAGAAGATATAAGCAAAGAAGAATATGGGCTTCTGAGCTCAATAGCCAGAGAGATTGCTTTTTCAATAAATGCCGTGAGACTGGAAAAAGAGAAGATGGTGGCTTACAATGAACTGGAGAGAACTATGCGCGAACTCACGGAGATGGTAGATGGAATAAGAAATCCTCTGGCTGTGATTCAGGGAATAGCAGAAATTGAAGTGAATGAAGACACAAGAAAAAAAATTTTAAAGGAGGTGGAAAAGATAACCGAGGTCATGAGAAGAATAGACAAAATTTATATGAGGGAGGAGATGTTAAAGAAATTTCTGAGCGAAAGATAAAAGAAAAAGTTTATCTTCAATTTCCCCTTATCCATCCCCCATGGAAAAAATGAAGGTCAAAGATATTAGAAATTTCATAACTCAAGAAGCCTCCATTGTTGGGGAGGATGAAGACCTTCTGAAAATTGCTGAAGAAATGGTGAGAGATCCCAAAACAAGAACGGTTTATGTTGTCAATAAAGAGAATAAATTGGCGGGAGTGATTCCTGTGATAGAGCTGGTGCAATATCTTTATTCAGAATATATCCCTCAGGAATACATTCTCTACAGATTTCCTGTATTGCTCAGTGGTACTCCTAAAGCCAAGGATATAATGCTTCCTCCAGTGTATGTGCATGATGACGAAGATATTACCAGTGCATTCATAAAGATGTTCAAAAATAATCTGAAGGAGTTGCCTGTTGTGGATGAAGAGATGCATGTGATTGGAGATCTTAACATTCTCGAGATGATAATTTCTTGGATCGAGAGTGTTAAAAATGCTGATTGAACTTGCCCTAGCATTGATTCTTGTTAAAATAGTTGACGAATTGTTTATAAGAAAAAATCAACCTGCCGTTATAGGAGAAATCCTCATAGGGATAATTTTCTCAATTTTTAATTTTTTAGTACCAGACACGGGAATTATCGGTAACTATAACTTCTCCTTAAATCTGGAAGTTTCACATCCCGCCTTTCAATTTTTTGCCGACACCGGAATAATTCTTCTTCTTTTCCTTTCGGGGATGGAGACAAACCTGGAGGATTTAAAAAAGAGCGGTAAATCAGGTTTACTTACAGGAGCATTGGGAGTTTTTACTACATTCATTCTAGTTTTTCTTTTTGCGCACTTCATTCTTCACATGAAACTACAAGTGGGGATTGTGCTAGCCACCATATTCACAGCAACTAGTGTTGGTGTTACTGTGAGAACCCTAATGGATCTTGGAATATTAAATACTAAAGTGGGCAACACAATTTTAACAGCAGCCGTGGCCGATGATGTATTTGGCATAATTCTTATTACTCTCGTGCTCAGCCATGGAGAGATAATCGAAATGGCTGTGGGTCTTAGTGTATTTTTCCTCATCATTTATTTTCTTGGAAAATTTAAAATAATAGATAGGGTGATGAACCTTGCAGATGAATATTTTCACGGGCCGTATGGACTTGTAACCTTCTCCCTGGGATTAATGTTTCTCTTTGCGTATTTGGCTGAAATTTCGCATATAGCAATGATCACTGGAGCTTTCTTTGCAGGCCTTTTCATAGGTCAATCCGCACAGGAAAGAAAAATTGTAAATCCTATAAAAGTAATAGCCTATTCACTTTTTATCCCAATTTTCTTCGTGAATGTAGGCACCTTGGTAGATATACCCATGCTGAAAAATTTCAACCCTTATTTGTTTGCCATCATTCCAATAGTTTTTGCAGGCAAAATAATAGGCTGCGCCATAGGTGCCAGGACAGGAGGGGTAAATATGAAAGATGCATTGAGAATTGGAGTCGGGATGGTCCCTGAAATGGAAGTTGCCTTAGTTATAGTCACCCTGGCTTATGGGAAAGGAATCTTCGGACAACCTCTAGGAAGCCAGATTATGGCCCTCAAAATTACGTATGTTATTATTTCTTCTCTCACTGTGCCAATCATGTTAAAGAAGCTGTACCGCTCCAGGGAGGCATGAGATGCCCGTGTTCCCCGATTTTAGAAGAGGTGTGTATAACATACCTTACACGGTGCTGAACATTCTGGGTATCCAGGAGCCACAGAGTCTTGAAAATTACAGAGATTTGAGAGAGGATAAGCTCATCCTTATTCTCATTGACGCACTGGGAATGAATCTATTCAAAAAATACCATCTAGAAGATATGTGGAGTGAGTACACAGTGCTCACATCCCTTTTTCCCAGCACCACGGCAAATGTGCTCACCACCCTTTACACAGGTCTCAAGCCCATAGAGCACGGAATTCTAGAATTCAGGATGTTTTATGAGGAATATGGAGGAGTGATAAAAACGCTACCCTTCACGACAGAGGAATCAAGGGAGAACGACCTTCTGCTCAAAATGGGTTATTCCCCAAATAAACTCTTCGCACTTCCCACGATATTTCAGAGATTGAGAGAAGAGGGGATGATAAGTGCTGCATTGATACGCAGTGAATATGCAGATGCATCATACACCAGATTTCTTATGGATACTGCGGAAATCGTACCCTACAGAGACCTGCATGAAGCATTCCTCCTACTGAGAAAGAGAAACGAGGACTTCGTATATCTTTACCTTGATTATCTGGATACTACGGAGCATTTATACGGAGTGCATTCCCCTGAGACACGAGAGGTGCTTATGGAAATTGTGGAAGAGGTAGAAAAATTGAGGAAAAGCTGCGATGCAATGATTATAATTGCAGCGGACCACGGGCAGGTGGATATGGAAAAAATAGAGGTAATTCCATGGAACTGTCCGTATCCGCCTGGTGGCTCACCCCGGGATCTTTTTATCTATTCATGCGCACCTCCCGAAAATATGGGCACTGTGCTTGAAAAAAGCGAGCTACTGCAATCAGGAATCCTTGGGGAGGGTGCGGGACATCCATCAATTGAAAAAAGGGTACCGGACTACATTCTCCTTCCTCCTGATTCTTGTGGCGTGTGGAATAGAAGATTCAGAGCATGCGGACTACATGGCGGGTTGAGCGAAGAGGAGATGCTGGTGCCCTTCGTGGTGCTGTGTGAGAAAAGTTAATTATCCTCTTTCCCATGGGGAAATAAGGTGAAAGAATGGATCCCATGGAGCTTATAAGGGAATATAAAGAGAAGATAGAAGGCTACCTTATAGAATTCTTTGCGGAGAAAAAGAAAAAACTGGAGCACTGGAGTTCAAGAGAAGCTTGCGAAATTCTGGAGGAGTATACATTGCGTGGTGGAAAGAGAATCCGTGCTATACTTATGGTTTTTGGGTACAAACTTTTTGGAGGTATGGGAGAGGAGATAATAAAGGCAGCCTCATCTCTGGAGCTCATCCAGTCCTATCTTCTCATACATGATGACATAATGGATCAGAGTGAGTTGAGAAGAGGAAGGAAGACCGTACACAGGATTTATGAGGATCTGCACCTCAAAAATGGTTTTGGAGGAAGCCCAAAAAGATTTGGTGAAAATATGGGGATAATTCTTGGAGATCTTGCAGATGCCTATGCCATGGAAATCCTCACCTCCTCAGATTTTCCTCCTGAAAGAAAGGTAAGGGCCATAGAAAAATTGAATGAAATCATTGAATACACCGGTTACGGACAAATAATAGATATATATTCAGGAATGGTAGATAATTTTGGAGAGGAGGATCTTCTTCTATTACACAAATACAAAACTGCTAGATACACAATCGAGGGTCCTTTAGTTTTGGGAGCAATACTTGCAGGGCACACAGGTGAAGGTATTGAGAATTTTGCAATACCCGTGGGAGTGGCCTTTCAAATTCAGGATGATATCCTTGGCCTGTTTGGAAGCGAGGAGAAACTGGGAAAGCCTGTTACCAGTGATCTGGCCGAGGGAAAAAAGACATTGCTCATAATAAAAGCGCTGGAAAGGAGCTCTGAGGAGGAAAGGAGAATTATTGAGAGAGCACTTGGTAATCCTGCCCTAACTTTAGAGCAGCTGAATGAGGTGCGAAAAATTGTGAGAGAAACGGGTTCTCTGGATTACAGCAGGGAAATTGCAGAGAGACTTGTGAGAGAGGGAAAAGAGGCTCTTAATCGCTTAGATGTGAAAAATGAAGAGATTAAAAAAGTACTTCTGTGGTTTGCGGATTACATGATTCAAAGAAACTATTAGAAAAATTATTTTATATTTTTCTCATTTTCCCTCTGATGCATTCTTTCCTTGGAGAACTTGCTGCTCTTTCTGCCGCAATGCTCTGGACGTTTGCCTCCGTACTTTTCACTTCAGTGGGAAAAAGAATTGGACCCTTCAATCTCAACGCAATAAGAATTCTCATAGGTTGCTTTCTTCTCTCTTTAACACACTATCTTCTTTTGGGTTCTTTCTTTCCCTCCATATCTCATATGCAGTTTCTTTATTTATCGATAAGTGGAATAATTGGTCTTGCCGTTGGAGACTTTGCATATTTTGGTGCATTGATAGAAATCGGCCCTCGAAGGGCCATACTTGTTTCTTCTATGGCACCTATTTTCTCTCTTATAGGTGGCTTTGTGGTTCTCCAGGAATTTCCATCTCCCCTTGCCCTTATAGGTGTTTTTCTAGCATTTTTTGGCGTGTGGATTGTGATTGTTGAAAAGGAAGAATCATCTCAAATTTATGGGAATAAAATTATGGGAGTCCTTCTTGGTATAACTGCAGCAGCAGGTCAGGGCATAGGAGCAGTTATATCCAAATACGGAATGCTTTACACAGGCACCCCACTATCTCCTCTTTCAGCCTCTCTGATAAGAGTAGCTGTGGCTACAGTAGTAATATGGATTGCCATCCTTATCTGGAAAAGCCCTAGAAAAATAATCTCATCATTTAAGGATACCTATGCAATGAAACTTACAATAGTAGCATCCGTAATAGGTCCATTTTTAGGTCTGTGGCTTTCTATGGTGGCCATAAACTATGCACAGGTAGGCATTGCCTCAACTCTAATGTCTCTAACCCCGATAATGATAATACCCGTAGTCTATTTCCTTTATGGAGAAAAGATCAATATTCGAGGAATCCTCGGCGCCATAACAGCAGTTATTGGTG
>JAGHBQ010000113.1 GCA_021160945.1 Thermoplasmata archaeon | reverse complement strand
ATAGAGGGTTGGTTCACCTATGAGGGATATGGCTGCATGTTTGGGATTCATGGCCTCCTCCCATCTTTCAAGAGAGACACGGGGTTCTCCTTTATACCCTACAATAAGACGACGCTGTTGCCTTATACTTTCATCCACTATGAATACAGGATCATCCACTTCTCTTAGATAAACTTCATTGAATCCCTGAAAACGCCAGCAAAAAAGGCAATTTTGGGTGCAGTTATTCACCGCAGGACTCATCTGAAGGCATCTGTGAGATTGAATTCCATAAAATGTTTGTTTGTAGCATGGTCTGTTATGTAATAAGCTCTCCCTCAACCAGTGACAGAGCTTAACAGCGCTGTGCTTTCCTACTATGGCATAGCCCTGTTTTTTGAGGATTCTCTCAATCTCTGGATTCATAAAGAGGTCTAAGAAAAAGTTGGATATAAATATATTCACACCATGCTGATTGCTCTGTTATTGGTGAAACTTTTATCTGTCCTCCTCGGAAAAGATTGTATACCTTTCCTCCATATTCTTCTCAATGCTTAATGATATTACAGAAATTTACAGGAAAATAAAGCCTGTAATTGAAAGAAGAATGGAGGAATTCAGGGAGATATGGGAAAAGGGAAGTGAAGAAGATATATTTGAAGAACTCGCTTTTTGTCTTCTCACCCCTCAATCAAAGGCAAGAATTTGCTGGATGGCTGTAGAGAGAATGAAGAAAAATGAAGTTCTTTTAAGGGGAAGCTACGAAGAAATCCTTGAAAATCTCCAGGGCGTGAGATTCAAGTACACAAAGGCACAGAATATAATACTCGCAAGAGAATTTTTTATGCAGGAAGGCAAGCTCTCCATAAGAGATAAGCTTAAAGAATTTTCAAATCCTTGGGAGATGAGGGAATACCTTGTGAAGACTATTCGAGGTATAGGATACAAAGAAGCAAGCCATTTTCTCAGAAATATTGGTATGGGAGAGAAGCTTGCAATTCTTGATAGACATATAATGAGAAATTTAAGAAAACTGGGTGTAATCGGGGAAATCCCGAGAAATCTTACCCGAAAAAAATATCTGGAGATTGAAGAAAAAATGCACGCTTTTTGCGAAGAAATAGGGATACCTTTAGCACACTTTGATCTATTACTCTGGTATCTTGAAACAGGGTTTGTTTTTAAGTAAAACCAGAAAAATAATATAAATGATGACTTTATTATTCTTATGCTCTGTCTTCTCTCCGCTCTTGTCTTTGTTGCTTTTCTTCCATCTCTAATCTATATGATTGCGATAAGAAACACTGAGAGATATGAGAGAGAACCTTGGTTTGCGGTGCTTAGATCCTTTATCATAGGGGCAACTTTTGGTATAATCCTTGCTGCAATATTGGAAGGAATAGCAGTGAACTTCTACGCAACATCATTATCTTTTTTGAGAGAGTATCTATTTATCGCGAAGCATAAAGAGAGCATAGATGCTATAGTTCTCGCGGCAATAATTGCACCTTTCATTGAGGAGGCCACCAAAGCATATGGAATTCATGTTTCAAGAAGATACATTGATGAAATAGAGGATGGTCTTGTTTACGGTGCCTCCTCTGGATTCGGATTCGCAGCTACTGAAAATCTTCTCTATGAAATATCTGCATTTCTTCAGGGAGGATTGATTTCATGGCTCTATGTGGCGCTTGTAAGGAGCATTTCTTCAGCTCTTGTTCATGGAAGTGCAACTGCCATGACTGGTCTTGGATACTCCCTCAAAAGATTTCACAGAGGTTCTCTGCTTAAAGGATATCTCTCTGCAGTGCTCCTTCACTCATCCTTCAATATACTCGCTTCAGTGCCCATAATATACCGCGGAGAGGGAGGATATATATATCTTGTCCCTTTAGCTCTGGCAATAATGTATGGTGGCATATCCTTCTCTTACATAAAAAAGAAGATTAGATATTACGATATACCTCGTCGGAAAGGATGATACAGGATAGAAAGTCATCAAGGGTATGAAGAAGCGTAGATGCTTTATTAGAAGAAGATTCGCATACCACTCTTTTTCCTTCTCTTTGACATTTTATGAATTCATAATTATCCGCCTCCAGGCTCTTCAAAATATGCTCTGCTTTCTCCTCATTTTCAAATTCCAAGATCAGTCTTGCTCTAATCCAAGATATATTTCCCTTCCCATCTTTCTGGAGTAGGCCCATTCCTCACCCTCCGTATCGAATTCCTTAAGAGAATTGTCCAGCATGTTTGCATAGAAAAGAAGATATGCTTCCTTGGTCCTTATTCTTTGTGGCACATTGTCTACAATGGGAGAATGATGCGCTATTATCGCGTGTAGAAGCTGCTCCTTTAAAGATTGTGGAAAATCCACAATCTCTCTTATCTTTCCTTCCACCATATTATAGCTAAGAACCGTATGACCCAGAAGTTTTGCTTCATTTCTTATTTTTATTGAAGTTCCTATCTCATATGCTTCAATCTTCCCGATATCATGGAGAAGAGCTGCGGTTATCAGCAGTTCGCGATTCACAGAATATATATTTGAGAGCTCTTTGCAAATCATTGCCACATGCAGAGTATGTTCTGCTAGACCTCCAAGATAAGCGTAAGCTCCAAATGAGGAACCGGGAGAGGAGGAGAACCTCTCCAAAAAACTTTCATCAGAAAAGAAAAATTCAAGGAGCCTGCTGAGATGAACATTCTCCACCTCTTCCGTGAGCTTGAAAATATTTTCCATAAGCTCCTCTATGTTCTCTATACGGGGAATGAATCTGTCAGGATCGTAATTTTCCACTATTTCGAGTTCATCATACTCTGCATCCACAGATATATAGGGAGAATTATCTTTCTGGAATGTTCCTCTAACTCTGACCACATCTCCTTCCTTTAGTCTCTCATAAACCTTCTCTGTGAACCTCTCATCGTTGCCCCAGTATTTTATGAGAAGAGTTCCCGTTTTATCCCCCGCTTCAAGAACAAAATACTTTCCAAACTTTGTGCGGTATTCTCTAAGTCCCAGTTTCTTTCGAATGACTAATAAGATGTCAACACTCTCGCCATCCTCCATCTCGTTAACGAACTTCATGATATTACTATGTCTCTATATGAGAAATAATTTTCGTTATGAAATCTCAATAAGCTCTTTCTTTGCCGAAGTGAGAAGCTCTCCATGATCCCTGCGAACCACCACATCATCTTCGATTCTTACGCCACCAACACTGGGTACATAAATGCCGGGCTCAACAGTAACAACCATGCCCTCTTTGAGAATAACATCCTTATTCTTAGAAAGCCCTACATGATCATGCACTGCTAGACCAAGGCCATGCCCGAGAGAATGAATCATTTTACCCTTATACTTTGTGGAATCAATTAATTCATGAACCTTCGCATCAATCTCTGCACCATGCGCCCCATGTTTTATCATCTCTATCCCCAGCTTTTGGGCTTCAAGAACTGTATAATATATCTCTCTCTGCTCTTCGCTTGCTCTACCAAAAACATAGGTTCTCGTGATATCTGAATTGTATTTGTGATACTTTGCACCAAAGTCCATAAGAACAAAATCACCACGCTTTAACTTTCTATTACCAGGCACATAGTGGGGTTCTGCAGCATTCTCACCGAAGGCCACGATAGAGGTAAAAGCGACATCCTCCGCGCCTCTCTTAAGCATCTCATAAACAAGCCTACCAGCAAGTTCATATTCTCTTATTCCCTCTTTAAAATATTCAGGTATAATATCTGCAACTTCTGAAGCTATCTTGGCTGCTTCTCTCATAATCTTTATCTCCTGCTCATCCTTCATCATCCTTGCATCCATTATAGCCTGAGAAACATTAACATAATTTCTTTCTCCCAGAATCTTCTTGATTTTCTCAAAGTCATCTAAGCTCAGAGAGGAGAAGTTAAGTCCTATATTCTCTGCATCACCCACCAGTTTTTTCAAGAGTTCCTCTCTCTCCTGGGATGTCTTGAATATGTAAACCTCATTCTCACCCTTTTTAGCACTTGTCTCTTCCAGTAGAGAGGTGATCACTGTTGTTCCTTCCGGACGCACGAGAGCATAAGATCCTTCAAAAAGTCCTCCTGAAAGTAGAGCGGTCACATAGTAGAAATTTAAATCCACAACAGGTTCACCTCTGTTATAAATCACTATGAGATCAACATTCTCCTTCAGGTTTTCAAAAATTTTTTTCTCGCGCATAATCCCTGAAGTCCAATAATCTATT
>JAGHBQ010000163.1 GCA_021160945.1 Thermoplasmata archaeon | reverse complement strand
TTAGAAAATTCTTTATTATCACTCTTTTAAAATCAAGGACAATATGTTTCATAACCTCCGCAGGAATGCTCATTGCCACATTTATGGGTACATAGGAATAATTATTCACAAGACCATCGTTATCTAAAATGAAATAGATGTCATAATATTTTTCTATAATCTCCTTAGCTTCCATAGCTCTTTTCCTTCTTTCCCTATTTTCTGAAGAAAAAGGTAGAGTAAAAATTCCTATGAGCCTTGAGCTCCTCCTTCCTTTTCCTATGAGCTTCACTAAACTTGTCCCTACAAGACCACCCAGACCAGCAACCACAAATAAATAGGGAAAAGATAATTTCATCATCCAGGGAAATGCCTGAGATATTATTTTGGGAGAGACATCTGCATATGCATAAACCAGTTTTCTGTCAACATTAATATCACCGCCATGGTCATTTATTCTTATACTCCTTATCCCAGTTTCGTTTTCCACATATCTTGCAAATCTTGAGCCAGCGCCACCGCATCCGACAACTCCAAGCATCTCCACGATGCCAATATAGTTTTCTGTATTATTAAAACTTTCATATTTTCCTTCCGAAAACCATGAAACCAGTATGAGCTACTTCCACATTATCTGGCCTCGTGCCAAGTTCTCCTACTACAAGTTCTCTCTTTATTATTTCGCATGCCTCAAGATCAACAAAATTTTTTTCTAGAGCTCTGTAAACCTTTTCCACTTGATTATAGGTAGGTACATATGCAGCAAAACATCCTGAAACTCTGAGTGCTTCCCTGGCCATATCCACAGCGTTCCAAGGATCAGGGATATCAAGGATGAAAGCATCAACATCTCTCTCAATCACATCCTTTCTCACATCACCTATCTTTAGTACCCAGTTTTTTGAAAACTCTCCTCTACTTACATTCTCCCTTGCAATATTTGCAAAATCCTCCCTCATCTCGTAGGTGTATACCTTTCCTGAGGGATAGGTGAAGTAGAGGAGTGCTGTGGTCAAAGAGCCTGAGCCAGCTCCACCTTCCACCACTACAGACCCTGCTCTTATACCGCACCTTGCAATGATGTAAGCTGCATCCTTAAGCACTATAATCTGTGCCTTTCTTCTCAATGTGCTCATATAATCATTAAGATTTGCTGGGAGTACTAGAAACTCTCTTAGACCCAGTTTTGTCTTTCCTACATCTAAGTTTTTAACTACTCCAAGATCATTTATTCTGTATACATCCCCTCTTTTCACGGCTGCATACTTTCTCTTTCCATCTGTGAGAATGTACATGAGCTTAATTAATCCTCAAGATATAAAATCATTTCCGCGGAAGTTGTATTACAAAAATGGATCCCTGAGGTTTATTATCCTCTACCCATATCCTTCCCTTATTTGCCTCCACAAGATACTTGGCAGTTGCAAGTCCAAGCCCCATACCAAATTTAATATTCTCTCTCTTAAACCTATCAAAGATGACCTCTTTATATTCATCCGGAATTCCCGGACCCTGATCCTTTATCTTCACGGTCACATAATCATTCTCTCTCTCCACCTCAATCTCCACTTCGCTGTTTTCAGGAGAATACTTAACAGCATTGTGAAGTACATTTATAAACGCCTCCACTATTACTGGATCCGCATAAAACCTCTCCGTTCTCCATTTTTTCTTTATCCTTATTCCTTTCCTTTTTGCATCGAGGGCAACGGTCTCACATGCCTTCTCCAAGGTTTTTCTCACACTCAAACGAGTTTTTCGGTTGAACTCTTTTGGATTCTTAATAAGCATAGAACTCCTCGCAATTAAATTCTTCATTCTATCAAGGATTTTTATCAGTTCATCCATATATTCTTCATTATAATCCTCTTTCAGGAGATCAAAATAACCGCTCATCATAAAGAGATAATTTCTTATATCGTGAATTATAAGATCAGAGAATGCTTCCATCTCCTCAAGTTTCTTTTCCATCTCCCTGTTTTTTTTCCTGAGGAAATACTCCTTTGTCTTGATATCAGATATGTCCACCCCAAGAACAAGGGTTTCGTCATCAATTTTCAAGGGGACCATCCGATAGAGGGCGTTTTTGAAAATTACATCAAAGTGATCAAGGAATCTGGAGGAATCCATAATGTATTCAACTATGGTGGAAGAACCAGAAAGATGTGCTTTTGCAGTGTCATTCATGTTTATGACCCTCCCTCCCCTAAAGGTTAAAGCAAATATTGGAGATTTACCAAAAAAATGGTCAAAATATCTCATATATATTTAAATGCATTTGAAATATATAAATATTGTTTATCATTATCAAAAATGATATCTGCCTGTAAATGGTGGACATAAAATTTCCACAGAAGTACCATCTCATAATTCTTGAATACCACTTATGATTATGTCACGGAAGGTGTAGGATACGGATATTATTTCGCTTATAAGGGGGTAGGTATCGACTCTTTGAGTAGCGCTGTTGGAAATAGAGAGGAAAAGACCACGTAACTATCTAGCGAGGTTTTGTAAATGAACACTTGATCCCAATTTTCAGAAATTTCAGGTAAGAGTTAAGCAGGGTATTTTTTATTCTATTAGGAAATGCTCTTCAATGCTTTTCTTATACTCAAAAACATATCTGATGTTTTATATCCTAAATTTCTACTTCTTTTATATATATAAACGGCATTAGAAGCAATATAAGAAGAAATATAAGAGATATGATGTCTTTATTACAACCATATAGCCGAAATATATATATTTCGGCTATATGGTTGTAAT
>JAGHBQ010000017.1 GCA_021160945.1 Thermoplasmata archaeon | reverse complement strand
GATACTCTGCAAATACAATCATCCACAATCAAACGGGAATAATTGAACGTTTCTTTCAAACTTATGCAAAGCACAGACACGCGTTTAGCACCAAAGATGAGTTCCTGCACTGGTACAACTGCGTCAGGCCTCACATGTCCCTCAATCTCGATGTGCTTGAAACTCCGGAAAAGGCATTCTACAGAAAAGCACAGGATATAATGCCTGGCAATTTTCTAAGGTTAGTTGAGAATATGATAGGAGGTGCTAATGATAACTCACAACAGACGAACTAATTTCCAGATACCACAATGGGCAAAGGGTCTTCCAATAAAAAAATCAAAGAAGATGTTTAACTTCATCCACAAGAGGCTTGAGTTTGGGGTGCACATACTCTCCATTTTCTATTATTTTATCACCATCGCCTATTAGTGTGGGTGATAAACATATGCCATCTGTATGACTTTTTGCAGGTCCAAATTTGCCTTTGAAATCCTCTGCTTGATTTCCTAGACCCCATTCAACAGCGCCCCAGATTCTTTCATCTTCCAAAATATTACCAGTTAATTTAGCACCTGGATTACATCCATAGGATATGTGAGCTATATTGAACATATTGGGATCTTTGAAACTTTTAAGCCAACTCTCGAATACTCTTGCTTCCTGCTTCCCTTCTATTTTTTTCACCACACCCTCTTCAACTTCCATAATTATCGGGTTTTTAAGCAAACCTAGCTCTGCAGGAGGCCATACTGAGCCATCAAATACTAATGTACCATTGATGCTCTCCTCTATTGGTGCCCAGTCAACCTGTCCAAACAGCATATATCCTCCAGGACCTCTGACCTCTCCTTCCATAAAAAGAGGTCTTTCGGGGTCATTCTCAAAGTAGAGATCAGTGCCTGCAGGGGTAGTGAGATGCATCTTTTTAGATTTTCTTGTAACTTCCCCAAGCACATGCTGAAACTCAATAACCTTGGGAACATTCACTCGGGCAATGTTACGTACTATCATATCTTTATCCATACCTACCAAGCAGATATATCTTACCCTATTTTCTTTCATCACATTGTCCCATGGGGTAGAGTAAAGAAGCCAGCTTTTGTTATATTCAATCCATACATCCGCATGCTTCAAAGCATTCTCTAAAGGCTCCATGGGAAGATATGGATCTGCGGCTTTGCCTACATGTGGCGGCATTGGATACCAGAGAACCAGGGGCTTCGCTTTGAGCAATTTGGAAGCTTGCGCAGTAGCTTCCACCACATCCATATCCGCCCCGCTATCGGATGTTATAACCACAGTTTCTCCCTTCTCAACTTTCATTACATCCTTCAGCAATTTGTACGCTCCATCTAAAACTTCTGGCGATAATTTGTGCATTTTTTCTCACCTTATCACCGTAATGAAAAATACTCTATTTAAATTTTTTCTATATTTCCCTCGTATTATTCAAATTTTAAATTTCTTAATTTTAATTTTTATTTATAGAATTTTTCACAGATTTATGAGATGGGTGGGTAAGATTTATATTTTAGTTTAAATTACCGAGGAGTGGTGACACAATGAAACGGAGCTCAAGGAACTGGAAAAAACGGGGAAAGATGCGATGGAAGTGGAGGAAGAAGCGAATGCGCCGCCTAATGCGCCAGAGAAGAGCCAATAAAAGGTAATGGGGGCATGGGGTAGTCAGGCATCCTGGTGGGCTCCAGTTAAATGATGAGAAGCGGGTCGGCTGAAAGATGATGAATAACTGGAGCGCTGACCCGAGGGGAGACCCGCGGACCTGGGTTCGAATCCCAGTGCCCCCACTCTTCGTTCAACATTTTTGTTTTTGAATAAAAATCATTTTCTCAGTTCTGCACGGCTTCAGATTCAAAAATGGGGGGCAATTGCCCACTATAAAGTTTTCGATTGCCCCCGAACCTTAGGAGTGGGGGCACTAGACCATTTTGACAAAAAGAATGGGGGCAAATCGTCCCAGGAGGTGATATTGTGAGTAAAAAGAGAAAGTATATTTTGGAGATTTTATGGAGCACAGGAGATTTAACAGAGACCAAGATTTCTGAGAGAGAGAAAGAACTTATAGAGAGATACAGAGAGCTTTTCATTCTAGCAAAATATGAGCTTGAAGGAGCTCCAGAAGCAAGACCAATAAGTTATCAGATATGGGACGAATGGGATAATCCCGTGCTCCCGGTTGCGGAGGCGGTGCCGGTATGATCTACTACATCAGGGATCTTTACACCAAAGAAATTTTAGATACAGCCCACACGGTTGAAGAGGCCATAGAGAAGTTGAAGAGGTTCAGGAATGCGGAGGTTCAGATAATATGACTCCAGAGGAATTAAAGGGTATCCAAGAGCTTTTCAATGCAAGAAATCCGTATTTTTCATTACACAGAGAACAGGTATACAGCAAAATTTTTTTAGACCCCTTGCCACACTTTTGCCACACTTTTTGCCACACTTTCCATATCCATAGTTATTATAGGAGGTGTTATCTCTGAGGTATAAGCTAACCCTCAGAGATAGGATCCTCAATTTATTAGATCAACATCCAGATATGGAATATAATGCAAAGACTATAGCCCGAATGCTTAGGGCAAATTATTCCTCAGTAAGAAAAGAGCTTAGAAGGATGGTAGATCTCAAGCTAATAGATAATCCCCACTATGGTTTTTATCGTTCAAAGAATGTAATCATAAGTGCAAAGGGCACAGTTTATCCCATGCCACAGTTACATGGTATAAAGCTCCATTACCGTGGCGAAAAATGCCACACTTTTTACACGGAGTCTTACCTTCGCACAATATTCCCGGAGGGCATCATAAAGAGGCACAAGATAAACCATGGGTTAGAAGTTTTTGTAAGCCCATATATAGAGGGAGAGCACCGGGACATAACGATAACGGCACATCAGAATCTATTAGAGATATGGATCAAGACCTCAGATAAGCCATTAACTCCCCAAGGCTTATTGGAATTATCCGCATGGCTCCAAGGCAAATTTGGGTTAGATCCTTCAGAGTTTAAGTTAATTCAACATGGTTTAAACTATGATTTTTTGGGAATAAAGATTGATGGAAATTTTGAGTTAAATCTTAAGCAGTTTTCTAATGCGATTATTCG
>JAGHBQ010000168.1 GCA_021160945.1 Thermoplasmata archaeon | reverse complement strand
GCATAGTGGTGGCCAGCTCCTTCTCGTTCATCTTGAAACTTCCATCTCCTGCTATATCTATCACGAAACTCTCCGGGCGGGCGACTTTGGCTCCTATGGCCATGGGAAAGCCGGATCCCATCGTTCCAAGACCGCCTGAGCTCAGGAATGTGCCGGGCTCGTAGATATCGAAGTACAGCGATGCCCACATCTGGTTCTGGCCCACCTCCGTAGCCACTATTATGTCCCTTGGCAGCATCCTGCGCAGCTCTCTCAGCACATTTTTCGCGGTCAGTCCTTCCTTCTCCCTCTCCTCTCTCACCTTCTCTGTGAGCTCTCGGTATCTGCACACCCACGCCCATCGCTCGGGCTTTTTCTTCACAAGCTCTTTGAGCATCTCCTGCAACATGGAAAGTGCGGTTCTCGCATCCCCCTCTATGCCCACATCCACGGGCACGTTCTTGCCTATCTCGCTTCTGTCAATATCTATGTGTATTATCTTTGCATCTCTCGCAAAGGTCTCAAGAGTGCCCACGGAGCGATCGCTGAACCTTGTGCCCACCGCTAAAATCAAATCAACATCGTTCATTATTCGATTCGCCGCAGAGTTGCCGTGCATGCCTATCACACCCAGCGAAAGGGGATGATCCTCCGGAATTGCGCCCTTGCCCATGAAGGTGGTAACCACAGGCATAAGGAGCATTTCTGCAATGCGGAGCAGCTCTTTGTTCGCTCTTCCCCAAACCACGCCGCCACCTGCAAGTATAACGGGGTTCTCGGCCTGAAGAAGAAGCTTAGCAGCACGCATTATTTTCGCTGGTTCAGGCACCGGCAATGGCCGGAGAGATACGAGAATCTGCGCCTCTTCCATCTCTTCCTCGCCTACCTGTGCGTCCTTTGGAAGGTCTATGTGCACGGGACCCGGTCTGCCATGCGCCGCAAGAAGAAACGCGGTTCTCACGACCGAAGGTACCTCCTTTGGTCTTTTTGGCTGGAAGGTGTATTTCGTTATGGGTGTCATTATGCCCACCGCATCTATCTCCTGAAAAGCGTCCCTGCCTATCATGTAGGGGGTGTTGGGAGAGTAGTAGTTCACCTGCCCCGTCACCGCTATAACGGGGGAGGAGTCCATGTATGCTGTCGCGATTCCCGTGACCAGATTCGTCGCACCCGGCCCAGAGGTGCCCATGCACACTCCGGGTCTTCCGAGAACGCGGGAATATCCATCCGCAGCATGCGCAGCACTCTGCTCGTGGCTCATTCGTATAGGCCTTATATCCGAATCCAGAAACTCATCGTATACTGGCATGATGGCTCCGCCTATCACACCGAATATCACCCGTGCTTTTTCCTCCTGCAGCGTTTTCACCAGCGCTTTTGCACCCGACATTTTTGTCATTTCGCATACCTCCCCCCCAAGGGAGAAAAAGGCAAGGAAAAAAGACCCACCACAAAGAGAGGGGGCCAGGAGAGAAGAAGAGGGGCCTATGTTTGGGGGATATTTACTGAACAATAATCAAGAGCAAAATAACAATGACTAAAAGAAGAAGCTGCCCTGCGAACCGGGCACCATGTCGCCGTTCTGATTTAGTTGCGGAATTTTCCATTGCCTTTTATCCCCCTTGGGTTGAAAACACAATTCTGGAAGATGTATAAATAGATTTTGTCAAAAAATTCTGGCCATTTTTTCATTCTATAGTTGTCCTTTTTCCGGCCTTGAGATAGTAATGCCACTCGCCGTTATATAGAATTTGAAAACCATAGCTAAGGGCTATAGAGTCAAGAGAGGAATTTATCTCGCCGATTATAGCGATGATTCCAAAATCCTTCAGGGTTTGATAACCAGTATAGAAAGCATAACCTGAGAGAAATCCAAAAGCCATATGTTAAATCTGTTAAAGGGAAGAAAAAATCCCTGCGGATTCATTTTTATGCAATCTACCTCACCTTCACACTCTGTGGAGGTGCATATAATTTCTTTGATAAATTTTAAATTCTCGAACCATAATTCTTTTTTAAGCTCGCAGGGTGTAATTAAAATCTAATCTCCCATTATCCTTGAAATACTTGTGGGTTCTTCTGCGCAGAACGCGAGAAGTCTTTTG
This sequence comes from Thermoplasmata archaeon, assembly GCA_021160945.1. Lineage (GTDB taxonomy): Archaea > Thermoplasmatota > Thermoplasmata > Thermoplasmatales > Aciduliprofundaceae > S014-41. The sequence continues at coordinate 3,937 of JAGHBQ010000168.1, read as the reverse complement.
ACCCTTGGATCCATCCAAAGGAAATGATTAAGAAGGTATAAAAAAATTTTCAATTTTTTAAGAAGAAGTATTTATATGAAATCATATATTCCCTCTTACATCAGGTGATGAAAATGAAGTACATATATGCATATTTCCTCAAGGAAGATATTGAAGAGTTGAAGAAAAGGGCCCCCACTATGGATAAGATGAAAAAGCTTTTGGGCGGTAAGGGAGCCGGGCTTGCAGAGATGACTCGCATCGGCCTTCCTGTCCCACCTGGGTTTACAATTACCACTGAAACATGTATCAAATATTTTGAGGAAAAGGGATTTCCCGAGGGACTCTGGGAAGAGGTGCTGGAAGCCATGAAAAAGCTAGAGAAGCATACAGGCAAAGAATTCGGAAGTGAGGATAATCCACTTCTTGTATCGGTTCGATCCGGAGCACCGGTGAGTATGCCAGGCATGATGGATACCATTCTCAATCTTGGTTTGACAGATAAAAGCGTAGAGGGTTTGGCTAAACAGACATCAAACGAAAGGTTTGCCTGGGATGCCTATCGTCGCTTAATACAGATGTTTGGTAACGTAGTTTTGGGCATACCACACGAGGAGTTTGAGGAGGAGCTGGAGAAGACCAAGGAAAAATACCATGCGAAGCAAGATGTGGAGCTTGGAGTAGATGCCCTCAGGGAATTGGTTGAATCATACAAGAGAGTTTACAAGAGGCATGGATATGAATTCCCTCAGGATCCATATGAGCAGCTGAGAATGGCAATAAAAGCAGTTTTCGATTCTTGGAATAACGAAAGAGCTATAGTGTACCGGAAGATCAACAAGATACCGGATGATATGGGAACGGCTGTGAATATAGTTACCATGGTATTTGGAAATATGGGAGAAGATAGCGGGACAGGTGTGGCCTTCACCAGAGATCCCCGTACCGGTGAGAATCATCTATATGGAGAGTTTCTGCCAAATGCACAGGGCGAGGATGTGGTAGCTGGAATAAGAACACCACATGCGATAAATGAGTATTCCAAGGAGGATGCCAATAAAGAACTGCCAACGATGGAGGAAGTAATGCCCGATGTTTATAAGCAATTGAAGGAAGTGGCCGAACTTCTTGAGAAACACTATAGAGATATGCAGGATATTGAGTTCACTGTGGAAAGAGGAAAGCTGTATCTTCTGCAAACGAGAACTGGAAAGAGAACTGCCATAGCTGCGGTTCGTATCGCAGTGGAGATGGTTAAAGAAGGTCTTATAAGCAAAGAAGAGGCGGTAATGAGGGTAACTCCTGAAAATGTAGATACCCTTCTACATCCACAGATAGATCCACAAGCAAAGAAGGATACAGTTGCAAAAGGTCTGGCAGCAAGCCCAGGTGCCGCTGTAGGAAAGGTTGTGTTTGATCCCGATGAGGCAGTTGAACTGGCAGAGAAAGGAGAGAAGGTTATTCTTGTAAGGCCGGAAACCACACCTGACGATATTCATGGTATGAACGCTGCCCAGGGTATACTCACAGCAAGAGGCGGAATGACCTCTCATGCTGCAGTGGTGGCCAGAGCTATGGGCAAGCCCGCTGTGGTTGGGTGTGAGGAACTGAGCATCAATATGAAAGAAGGATACTTTATAGCCAGAGGACACAAAATTAACAAGAGAGATGCAATCACTATAGACGGTACGACAGGAGAGGTTTATCTGGGTGAAGTGCCGTTGATTCCCCCTTCGCTGAGTGGTAATCTGGAGAAAATCTTGGAATGGGCCGATGAAATCCGTGTTCTTGGTGTAAGGGCAAATGCAGACACACCAGAGCAGGCCAGAAAAGCAAGGGAATTTGGTGCACAAGGTATTGGACTCGCAAGAACAGAGCACATGTTCTTCGGAGAGGATAGATTACCAATAATGCAGGAGATGATCATGTCCCGTACCAAGGAGGAGAGAGTTAAAGCTCTTGACAAGCTTCTTCCAATGCAGCGTGAAGATTTTGTGGAGTTCTTCCGCGTAATGGAAGGCTACCCGGTTATAATCCGTCTTCTTGATCCTCCGCTCCATGAGTTCCTGCCCAATCGCGAGGAGCTTATTGAAGAAATTAACGAATTGAAAGTAAAGCTCAGGAATGCAAAGAGTCTCAAAGAAATGGATACGATAATCTCTCAGCTTAATGAGAGAAAGAGAGTTCTGGAAGTGGTAAATGAGTTGCACGAGTTCAATCCCATGCTGGGGTTCCGTGGTTGCAGGTTGGGGCTCATATATCCGGAAATATATGAGATGCAGGTGCGTGCTATCATTCAAGCTGCAATTCAGGTGAAACGCGAGGGTAAAGAGATATACCCTGAAATAATGATTCCACTTATAGGACATGTTAATGAGCTCCAACTCCTGAAAGAGAAGCTGGAGAAAGTTGCTAAAGAAGAGATGGAGAAAGAAGGTGAGGATATTCTTTATATGTTTGGAACTATGATTGAGATACCCCGTGCAGCTTTAACAGCAGATGAAATAGCAGAATATGCAGAATTCTTCTCCTTTGGAACGAATGACCTCACACAGATGACCTTTGGCTACAGCAGAGATGATGCACAGGCAAAGTTTCTCAAGAAGTATGTGGAGATGGGCGTACTGAAGGATGATCCATTCAAATCTCTGGACTGGGATGGTGTTGGACAATTGGTTAAAATGGGTGTTGAAAAGGGAAGAAAGACCAATCCCAAACTTGAGGTGGGAATCTGTGGAGAACACGGTGGTGATCCCAAGAGCATAGAGTTCTTCCACCTTGCAGGCCTAGATTATGTCTCCTGCTCTCCATACCGTGTACCAATAGCCCGCTTGGCTGCAGCACAGGCCCAACTCAAACATCCACGCCATTAACTCCATTTTTTCATTTTTAGCTTCAATGTAACTATCTTATAGGGTTTGACTTTTAATCTAACATTTCTTCTTCCCTCCACCTTGCACATATCATTACGAATGGGCTCTTCCCTGAGATTAACCACCTCGACCTCTTCGAAGGGTATAAAACTCTCTAGTTCTGTTTCAATTGTTCTTCCTGTGGGATTATAAAATCTGATTACAATATCTTTGGAACTTTCACTCTTTTTGAGAGAAGAGACCACAAGAGGGGGTATTAGAGAGAAAAGAGATAGTTCCTTAGGAACATTTTTTCTTAGTTTGCCTAGCCCCAATACTTTTGGTTCATATACAAATTGCCTCGCTTGAAGGAAAGCATTTTCCCAATCACCTGTGTGAGGAATGAGGGAATATTGGAATCGGTGGACACCCAAACACTGTGCCTCTGGAGTTGGTATAGTGGGACCTGCTTTTATTTTCCGAGTTGCTAAAGCATCCCGAGATAGCCAGCCCACACTTCTAAGTAGAGTAAGATAAATATCTCCCTCAGGTGTTGCTTCATATTCGGGTAAACCTTTATTGGCTAACATAAATCCTATTTTTCCATCACTTAAATCAACCCATTCTTTCTGGGGCTTTGTTGATTGTGGAATCTCTATCCATGAATCATCCCATTTTTCTTCCTTCAATTCTCTTCTCACCACTCCAAAATGGCCTGCCACCATAACTTTATCACTCTTTATTCCTGTGGGAAAGAGAACACGAACTCTGTGGTCTTTGACACGATTGAAAAAGGTAAGGGTAACATCCACTCTAGGTATCCCTCTATAAAGGGAGTACTCTATTTCCACCGGACAGCGTAGCTTTCTTTTACTCCTTTCCTTTCTATTTCTCCTCAACTCCAGGGGTAACAAAAGATCAAAGGAGACAAAAATCTTGGATACATATTCTCCCTGCATCGCGAAAATTCTTGCCCTTACTTTTTTACTGGTAACCCGCAAATTTTTCTCGGGGGGAGAGTAGTTGTATTCATCCCCTGTATCTCCTTCATCCATAAGAATGTTCAGATTGTGATATGTAATCCCACTTCTCTTGTCCTCTATATC
>JAGHBQ010000090.1 GCA_021160945.1 Thermoplasmata archaeon | reverse complement strand
TAAATTTATAAAACAAGACTGCACGGCATCTCTTGGTAATTCAAACAAAAAAATATATATATTAGAATGAAGATACCTATAATGGGGTGAAGAAAAATGGTAGGAATTAGCGAGCTGGCAAAGACTGTGGCCAAGAAAGCAGGAGTGAGTCAGAAGCAGGCAAGAACAGTGATAAAGGCTTTTGTCGAGGAAGTTGTGGAGCAGGTAAACAAGGGTAACAAGGTAAATCTTGTGGGCTTTGGCATATTTGAGCGCAGAGTGCAGAAACCAAGAAAGGCAAGAAATCCAAGAACAAAGGAAATCATAAATGTGCCTGAGAAGAAGAAGTTCACTTTCAGGGCTTCCAGCAAGATAAAATATCTCTAAATCCCTATTTTTATTTTTTTAAACTTTCAGTAATTTTGGGGTCTATGTTAGGGTATCGTAGGGGTTTCTCAAAAAATATCTTCTCCAATCTATAGAGGAAATTATTCCACCAAAGAATTAAGAAAGAGAAAAAGATTGCTACCTCTAAAGATATCCCGTGAGTATCATCACCTTATATAAGCTCTCCCCGTATAGTAATTTTTCTCAAAAAATTTAGAGGAGATATTTTTTCTCCAAATACTCCAGAAAGTATTTTGGATTCACCTCTTCTCCAAAGATTCTCTTCAGTAACTCTTTGGGCGGGTACATTTTGCCATATCGGTGTACCTTTTCTCTCAAATACTCTCTGATAGCTTTGAATTCTCCATTTTCAATCTTCCCATAGAAATCGGGAATTTCTCTTTTTACATAATATCCTATCTGAGTTGCCAGTACTGTACCGAGAGAGTATGTGGGGAAATAGCCTATCTGACCACCACTCCAGTGAATATCCTGAAGAACACCGTCTTTGTAATCCTTTGGTCTTATACCCAAATATTCCTCCATCTTTTCGTTCCAGAACTCTGGCAAATCCTTTGTACTTATCTCCCCAGTAATCATGAGTTTTTCAAGATTATATCGAAGGAGTATGTGCATGTTGTAGGTTACCTCATCCGCCTCCACTCTGATGAGACTTGGCTTTACAGTATTGAAATATATGTAGATGTCCTCAGGAGAATAATCTTTTACAATATCCAGATGCTCATGAAGCCTGGGATAAATAGCATTGACAAATTCTCTGCTCCTACCTATTATATTCTCCCAGAATCTTGACTGTGATTCATGAATTCCTGAGGATACTCCATGCACAAGAGGAGTCATAGAGAATCTGGAATCCACCTGGAGCTCGTATAATGCATGACCAAACTCATGCACAACAGCCAGCAGGCTTCTCTTGAAATCAAAGCCTTCATATCTTGTGGTTATTCGCACATCACCTATTCCAATACCGATGGTGAAAGGATGTGCTGACACATCCATCCTTGCTCTAGTCTCCAGAGGATAGCCAAAGAGCTTTAATATTTCAAAATTCACCTTTTTCAGCATATCTTTATTGTAGCTCTTTTCCTCCAGTGGATGCTCCTTGGGCCATTTTTCTATTATTTTATCCAGAAGAGTTTTTAGAGGTTTCTCTATTTCCCCAAAAAATTTATCATAATCCCTTACAGTATAGCCTTCTTCGTATAAATCTGCCAGAGCATCATAGGGATGCTCCTCATAACCCAAATAATCCGCTATTTTTCTCTCCAAATCGATAATTTTATCTAGATAGGGTCTGAATTTCTCATAATTATTTTTCTCCCTTGCCTCTCTCCATGCCATCGTTGCTTCTCCAGTCACTCGTGATAGTTCCCCGATAATTTCTCTTGGGATAGCTTTGGCATGCTTTATGTCCCTCTTAAGAACCCTTATAACTCCACGCTCATATTCGTTTAGGTCTTCCAGAGCATCGGCCTTTTCAACCATTTCCACAAACTTATCATTTGTTATAAAATCGTGAGTGAGCATGGATAACTCACCATCTGCAAAGCTTCTCTCCTTAACGCCTTCTTTTGGCATACACACCTCCAGATCCCAGCCCATCAGAGAAGAGGCATGGTTCAGTGCCCAGATCTTTCGGTAGTAATTTAAAATCTCCTTTATTTTCTCATTCTCAAAGACCATTTGAATCACCATACAAGTGATATTCTTTCAACTACATAAACATATCTCTAAGTGCCATGTTAAAGCATGTCTATGAAAATCTTTAATTCTTACATTCCCATACACCTTTATGTTCTCTGAGAGAGCCTTAAATATTGAGATGTCTGGCATCCGGAAGATTTTCGATATGGCCAAGGGAGAGGTTATTAATCTGGGTCTTGGTGAGCCGGATTTTCATCCGCCTCCAGAAGCGAAAGAGGCAATATACGAAGCCGTTATAAAGGGATACAATAAGTACGGGCCTTCAAAAGGTTTTGCTGAGCTTAGAAGGGCGATTGCTGAGAAGTATTCAGAATATGGAGATTTCACAGAGGATAATGTCCTTATCACTGTGGGAGGTACAGAAGCTTTTATCTCCACTATGCTTGCTCTGGTGAATCCGGATGATGATGTTCTCTATCCCAACCCGGGATTTGTTCTTTATAAGCCTCATACCATTATAGCTGGTGGAAAACCTGTGGATTACCCAATAGTGCAGGAGAACAATTTCATTCCCACACAGGAAGATTTAGAGAAAAGAATAACCAAGAAAACCAAAGCAATAATAGTGAATTACCCCAACAACCCTACCGGAGGAGTGCTGGAAGACAGGGACATAAGAATGATTGTTGAGATGGCGGAGGATTACAATTTAGTGATAATCTCTGATGAGGTATATTTCAATCTGGTGTATGATTCTTCACCTAAAACTTTCCTGGGAAAATATGATAAGCTTGTCTTTATAAATTCCTTTTCCAAGGAATTTGCCATGACTGGATGGAGACTAGGTTACATAATAGCTCCAAAAGAGTTTATTGAGCAAATAGGGAAGATCCACTATTATATGATTGCCTGCCCTCAGAGTCCTATAGAATACGCAGCCCTTAAAACCCTGCAAAAGAGTGAATACTATGCAGAGATGATGAAAGAGAAATTTAGAAGGAGAAGAGACCTGATGTATGAGCTCCTCAGCAAAATCGATGGTGTAAAGCCAAATTTCCCAAAAGGAGCATTCTACATGTTCCCTAGAATTGAGATAAATGCCGATCCTATGGATATAGTGAAAGAGATGGTTAAGAAAGGTGTTCTCTGCACACCTGGAGAGGCATTCGGCTCTGCCGGAAAGAAACATATACGATTTTCCTATGCTGCCAGTGAGGATGATATAAGAAAGGGTATGCAAATATTTGATGAAGTTCTCGAAAAGTTCAGATGAGCATAACGAACTCTTATATCCTTCTTTTCTATACCTATCTCTGGTGATGAAATATGAAGGGCTACGGTAAAATTTTGAGGGTTAACCTGGGTACCGGTGAGATAAAAAAAGAGGAAGTGGATGAAAAAATTGCAAGAAAGTTCCTCGGTGGTCTGGGATTTACCGCGTACTATCTCTATAAGGAGGTCCCAAAGGGTGCTGATCCTTTAGGTGAGGAAAACAAAATTTTCATAGCCCCGGGTCTCTTAACACCTTATGGAATACCCACAGCATCCAAAACTGCAATGACTTCCAAATCACCTTTAACTGGAGCATTGGGAAGAACTGTTGTTGGTGCGCCGATGGGCGTAGAGCTCAAAAAAGCAGGATATGAAATGCTGGTTATCGAGGGAAAGAGCGAAAAGCCTGTAGTGATAAGAATAGAGGATGGTGATGTGAGCATTGAACCAGCTGATGAACTCTGGGGAATGACTACCCGTGAAGCACAGAAAAAATTAAAGGAGAAGTATGGCAAAGTTGCTACGGCAGTCATTGGTCCAGCAGGAGAGAATCTAAGTAAAATAGCCGGAATTGATTTTGAAGAGAGACAGGCCGCAAGAACAGGCATAGGTGCGGTCTGGGGGAGCAAGAAATTGAAGGGTATAGTTGTCAAGGGCTCACAAAAACCTGAACCTGCAGATAAATCAAAGCTTCTCAAATTGATAGCCAAATGGGCAAAGATAATAAAGGATCATCCTGCCACAAAGGATGATATGGGCTACGGAAGTGGTGAATTCCTCAGATGGATGAATCTGGAGCGTGGCACATTTCCTACAAGAAACTGGCAGTGGGGCTACTTCCAGAGTTTCTACGATAAGGCCAAGGAAGGAGAATTGCTCGGTATAGACCCATATTACTGGGTACCTAAATTTAGGAGTGGAAGAAATCCATGCCCTAACTGTACCAAACCATGCTCCCAAGTATTCAAGCTTACAAAATACAGACCTGGTGAAGAGGTTGATGGCCCCGAATACGAAACCCTCTATTCTCTTGGAGGAGAACTGGAAATATCGGATCCGGAAGCTGTGGCTTACCTTAACTTGCTATGCGATGAATATGGACTTGATACCATCTCTGCAGGGGTAACCATTGGGTGGGCTATGGAAGCCTATGAGCGTGGGCTCTTGACAAAAGAGGACACGGATGGTCTCGAACTTACGTTCGGAAATGTGGAGGCTGCTGCAGAGGCACTTCGTAAGATGGCATATCGTGAGGGAAATCTTGGGAAACTCCTGGCAGATGGCAGCAAAGCTGCCAGTGAGAAACTCGGTAAGGGAAGCGAGAAATTTGCCATCCATGTCAAGGGTCTAGAGTTACCTGCATATGATGTTCGTGGTATAAAGGGCATGGCTCTTGCTATAGCGGTTTCATATCGTGGAGCGTGTCACTTAACAGGCGGAGTTTATGGAACTGAATTAGTCGGTAGATGGTGGAAATTTGATGGTATAGATAGGCTGAGCGCTGAGAACAAGGGCTTTGAGGTCAAAACCCATGAAGATCTGATGCAGTTATATGATACCTTAGGAGTCTGTAAATTCTCACGTCACATGTACTTCTTAGAAGGTTTCCCTGAGCTTGTGGAGGCAGTTACAGGATTCAAAATGAGCAATGCCGAGCTCATGGTTATTGGAGAACGCATTTACAATGTTGCCCGTGCATTCAATGTGCGTGAAGGCTTTGGCCGCAAGGACGATACTCTGCCCTGGCGCATTATGCACGAGCCGATACCAAAGGGCAAGAGTGCAGGTTTTTATGTCAAGCCTAAAGAACTGGAGCATATGCTAGACGAGTACTATCAAGCAAGAGGATGGAGCGAAGATGGCATACCCACAAAGGTGAAACTTGTTTCTTTAGACCTTGAGGATATCGCAGAGGAAATCGGTGCAGGACACTAAATTTTTATCTTTTATTTTTATAAATTTATAAAATTTTATCTTCCCACCTATAGTTCCGTATTTACTTGTCCTTAAGACCTCAATAGG
>JAGHBQ010000187.1 GCA_021160945.1 Thermoplasmata archaeon | reverse complement strand
GATAACATTATAATTCTTGTTGGGGTCCCTAACACCCAATTTCTTCATCATTCTCATAACATCTCTGTAGTCTATTGTTCTCATGGAATAGATCATACCACCAGGGCTACTTTTCTTGGTACGCGGAGATTCCGCGACACTGTTCCCTGCCACCACAACAAATGCAGTGGCCACAAGTAGCGCTATAATAAGCGCTACCAAAATCTTTCGACTTGCCATCCTGCCACCCGGGAACTTAAACGGTTCATTTTACTTAAAGGTTTCTATCCTTTTTATTCCAATTTGAATATTCAGTTATATGGGCTTAAAATATTTCAAAGATCTATGAAAAAGGTTTAAATATTTGAGAAAGAATAAATAAATCTATGAGGGCTCTGTGGAAAGGATCAATAAGTTTTGGTTTGGTAAATATACCTGTCAAGATATACAGTACAGCTGAAAGTAGAGGTGTAAAATTTAGACAGTTATGTTCGAAATGTAACACACCTATTAAGATGAAGAAATACTGTCCCAATCATGGTGACTTGGATAATAGTGAGGTTGTGCTTGGATATGAAATTGAGAAGGGAAAGTTTGTGATCGTTGAGGAAGAGGAGATTAAAAGGTATATCCCAAAGAAAACTGACGAGATAAAAATTGTAGAATTTGTGGACAGAGATTCCATAGATGAAATTCTCAGGGATAAGGTATATTATGTTATTCCAGAAAGTGGTGGTGTAGATGCCTATTTTCTCCTTCAATATGTCTTGGATATCACCAACAAAGCGGCCATTGGGAAATTTGTGATGAGAAATAAAGAATATATTGGTGCTATTATTCCATATAGAAGTGCACTTATTCTTGAAACATTGCATTATAAAGATGAGGTGAGAGATCTGGATGCATTTGAGATTCTCAAAAGTCCACCAGAGTTAGGGGATGAGGAAATCGAGCTTGCTAAGGTACTTATAAATAAGCTTTATAGAGATTTCAAAATAGATGAATTCAAAGATGAATACACCGAAAAACTTATAGAGGCTATTAAAGCCAAAGCTAGAGGAGAGTTGATGGAGGTAAAAATTGAAGAAAAGAAAACCGAGAAGAAGAATTTGATAGAACTACTTAAGGCGAGTGTGGAGTAAAATGTTCATGCTTGCCAAAATGGGTGATACTAGCATATTGAAGAATAGAGAGTACATATTTGAACCAAAACTCGATGGCACTCGAGCAATTCTCATCAAAGATGGAGCGGAGATAAGATTCGTAAATAGAAGAGGTTATAACATAACTAGGAGATACCCAGAGTTGAATTTGAGTGAGTATATAAAATGTGAAAAATGCATTTTGGATGGAGAGATCATAGTATACAATTCTCAGGGTCTTCCAGATTTTCATCTTTTACAATTGCGGGATCTTACAGAATCTTCCAAGGATATTAAAATCAGGGCGGAAATTTATCCTGCCACCTATGTGGTTTTTGATATTCTGGAGAAAGATGGAGAGAACCTGAGGGATTTGGATCTTATGGAAAGGAAGAGTATACTTAAAGAGGTAATGCGTGAAAATGAGAGAATACAGATAATTCCATATATGGAAAACGGAGAGAAACTCTGGGAGATAGTAAAAAAATTAAACATTGAAGGAATAATGGCAAAAAGAAAAGATTCTAGATATAGGGAAGGCCGTTATGATGATTGGTTAAAGATAAAGTATTTTAAAACAGTGGATGCAGTAACTGTGGGATATACGCCCGGGAAAGGGAAAAGAGAAGAGACCTTTGGTGCTCTTCTTCTGGCCCTTTATGAAGGAGAAAATCTTCGATTCGTTGGAAAGGTGGGTACCGGATTTGACGAAAGCATCTCAAGATATCTGCTCTCTCACTTCGAAAGAGATAAGGTGAATGTGATAAATCCACCGAACTATGAAGTTATATGGGTAAAGCCAAATATGGTATGCGAAGTACAGTATCTTGAAGTTACTGAAGATAAAAAATTAAGGGCGCCCTCTTTCAAAAGGGTGCGCTGGGATAAAAATCCGAAAGACTGCAAAGTTGAAGAATTACAGAAATGAAAAATTTCTCAGGAGAGAAAGCAAAGATTTTTTATCTTCAACATTATTATCCTTCAGAAGGTGATAGGAATGATTCCGGAGAATTTGAAATACACGAAAACTCATGAGTGGGTTAAGATTGAAGATGGCAAGGTTAAAATGGGAATAACATACCATGCTCAGGAACAACTGCATGACATAGTGTATGTTGAACTTCCGGAGGTTGGCACAGAAATTAATAAGGGAGATCCCCTTGGTGTTATAGAATCTGTTAAGGCTGCAAGTGATATATATTCTCCCGTTTCAGGAAAAGTAATTGCGGTGAATCAGAATGTCATTGATCAGCCTGAGGTTTTAAATCAGGATCCCTACGAGAACTGGCTTGTAGAAATAGAGATGAATAATCCCAAGGAGCTTGATGAACTTCTTGGTCCAGAAGAATACAAGAAGGTAGTAGAGGAAGAAAGTTGAAAATCCAGGATCGCTATTACTGGGAGGCTAAGAGGCTTGGCTATAAAAGCCGGGCCTCTTTCAAACTTCTTCAGATAAATGAAAGATTTTACATTCTAAAAAAGGGATATAGGGTTCTTGATTTAGGTGCTGCTCCCGGTGGATGGTCTCAGGTTGCAAGAGAGATTGTGGGCTCCAATGGTACTGTTGTGGCTGTGGATATTAAGCCTGTGAAAATAGAGAATGTTATATATCTCAAAAAAAATGTTTTTGATGAGGACATAATAGATGTTCTTAAGAATTATGCACCCTTCCATGCGGTTCTCTCGGATATGTCTCCCAAGATTTCTGGAGTATCGTCATGGGATCATGCCCGCTCCATAGAGCTTGCAGAAAGATCGCTTGAAATTGCAGTTGAAGTATTGAAAGATAGAGGACACTTTGTTACAAAGATTTTTAGGGGGGATATGGAAAACGCTTTCAAAAGAAAGTGTGAAAAGTTCTTTGAACTTGTTAAACCCCATAAGCCAAGGGCATCTTCTCCAAAGAGCTCAGAGATTTATATAGTATGTAAGAGATTCAGGCTGTCAAGAACTCCATAAAGTCTTTCTAGCTCAATTACTGCAAGCAATTTTTTTTCCTTTCTTTCTTTTAAAAGCTCCTTGATCTTCTTAGCCATATACCTCTCTCTCTCATTCTCTATTTCTCGGAAGGGTTTGAGCTTATTCACTTCTTTATCCCATTTCAAAACGAATTCTTCTGGAGTCCTTGCATCGAATTTCTTTTTCCATATTTTTTTCTTCCTTAAGTTCAAGAGCAATAGATGATAGAATTCCACTTTTTTGAGATATACTCTACTATATAGTTCCTCAGGCATATCCAGAGGAATCATCTCTATTCCGTTTTCTTTAGAAATGGCAAAAGCTTCCAGATATGTGGGCACGGGAAGCCCTACTTCTCCAAATTCTTTAAGCTTAAGCCCGTATATGATTTCATATCCATCTGGTTGTATTTCAAAGGGGTCTTGAAGATAGGAATATAAGCCTTTTAATTCTTCAGGAGAAATTCCCAGGAGCAGAAGTTCTGGTTTGAAATCTATCACTAGTTCTCTCAGTAATTTTCTCTCCTTTACAAGACCCTTAATGGTGCCGAAAAAAAGAATCTCCTTTCCATTGAGCGTTTGCTTAAAAATTCTTCTGATCATATTGCACTCCGCTCTCTCACAATTTTCTTTATCTCTTCTCTTCTCTCTATCTCCATGAGTTCATCCTTTCCTATGAGGGGTATCCCCTCGATTTCCTCCCGCTTTATATGATTAACCACAATGAAAGCATCCTTTTCTAGAATTCTACGGAGAATCCGGAAATTCAGGGCCTTGTATCTTATGCTGGTATTATCCCTGGTAATTCCAGTTAAAAATACATCACTTTCGTCCTTACTCAGCGCCTCAAAGGGACATTTAAGGGTAAGGTACACCTCATATCCTATGCTCATAAGCTTTCTATATATCTCTTCTAGCTCTTGACTTCTTCCTCTTATCATCTCTAAGGGATATCTCTCTTCATCAAGCTTTTCAAAACTGAGAATATCAAGGGGTTGTATGAGTTCCTCACCCAGATACTCTTCAAGCTTAAGGGCTATATCCACCACCGCACTCATACCCTCCTCGTAGAGCTGTATGGCTTTGCGAGATACTCCCGCAATTCTCGCAAGATGACCAAGAGAAATTCCTCTTTCCTCCCTCATTTTTCTCAGAAGCTCTCCGTTGAGCTTAACATACAGTCCTCCAGGGGATGCATATACAAGAGGATTTATATTCTCAAGAATGAAATCCCTAAAGGTGCCCAAAGAAACTATTGGAATTCCGTGCCTGGAATAAATCACACCATCTAGAATTGGTCCCAGAGCACTTTTTTCCCCAATGATAAGGGGTGAGGCATTGAGCTCCTTTCCCAGAATCTTCAGCTCTCGAGCAACTTCGTTTCTCAGGGCATCTATATTTATGAGACTCTTGAGAATTAGCACAAGCTCGTCCCTTTTGGCTATAATATCAAAGCTTATGCTCTTAAATATAGGCTCACCTATCTCAAAACCACTCTTTCTTAGAATCGCGCGTATTTCTTTAAGCATTCTCTCCTTCTCCATTTCAATTTCAAATAAATTTTATTACTATAAATTTTTTTCCCAAAAGAACTGTCTTGTGTAGAGTATGGATATTTTTTCGCTTATAAGAAGGCATGGTTATCACCTCCCTGAGCAATGTGATTGAAGATAGGGGGAAATATACCCAGGAGCGATTCAGGAGGTGCTTTGCGAATGAATGCATTGTGAGGATTCTCCCCCGATTTCGAGTCATGAAGAGCCGTGAATTCTGTGATTATACCATTCCAAGAATTCATGGATGGAGGAGAATCTCCATCTATGGTGAGCGTATTCAAGCCAGAATCTCTCCACCTTGCCATTTGTCTGCGGATTGTTCTTTCTTGAAACAACATGCTTTATTTTCTGCATCTCTAAATACTCCTGAAATTGAGATTTACTGCCTCTGTTTGAATAGAATTGCGGGCCACGGTCTTTATTATTTGCTGTATCCTTCTTACACTCACTCCATGTATT
>JAGHBQ010000034.1 GCA_021160945.1 Thermoplasmata archaeon | reverse complement strand
CAAGAAATTTCCAAGAATATAAAGAGTATAAAATGGAACGAAGTGGAAGATATAAGAGTAAAGGTTACAGATAATGTGGAAGTAACAGATGTAACCATCAACGGAAAAACTGCAGTGATTAAGAATGGATATTACGAACCTGAGGAAAAAATTCAAATCTTGGGCAAAATAGAGATTCAAGCATGGGACAAGGCCGGTCACAAAACAACACTCAAAATCACCGTTCCCACGGGAACTTAAATATCAAGAATTCTGTGAGAGATTCTAGGTTCAACTCATCCATAACCTTTTCCATCTTCTCTATTACCATTTTCCCTTTGTTATTTTCAAAATATTTCCCCAGTTTGTAATTGGATATTCTCTTCTCTAATACTTCCTTAACTCTTCTCTCATTCCGTAGAATATCTGCAAACCATCTATATCCCCCTATATAAGGCCCTCGCAGAGCTCCGTCTCTCCATCGCGATAGAAAATTCTTTGAATTTTCATGCCAGACAGGTGGTCCGCAGTGCTTTTTCACCTTCGGCAATAAATCTCTCTCGAGTTCTATGATAAAGTGCACATGGGAGGATGTAACTTGATATAGAGAGTTTACTGGATGAAAATCTCGTAGAATATTTACAAAGATTTCCAGCGTCCTCCTCATCTGGGGATAGAGGTTATCTTCCACCATATCAGGTCTGGGAAAAGAAATGACATAGAAGTAGGTACCCCTTTCCTCCACAAGCTTGAGGATTTTCTCTCTCTTAAGAGGTTTGATTTTTTCAGGGAAGAAAAACTTGATGCTCGGTTCTTCCAGGTATCTCTGAGAGGCATAGATAAAAAGAGATTTTTTCTCTTCACTTACAGCAGAGGCAGCATTTCTATGAGGATCTACGGGATCTATAAAAACCACTGGATCTCTGAACTCTTCACCCTCACCCTCAAGATGAAGATAGACTTTCTTTCTCCAATTTGCCACATTTTTTAGAGCGCTTATAAAATCTCCATATTTGAGAATCAAAAGCTCAGTCAAATATCCAGAGAATCCCTGAACTTTGGCCTCAGCACCATATGCTCCTATACCTTTCAAAAACGCCTTGAGAAGTCGAACCTCGTCCTTCTGCCACTCTTTAAGATTTCTCTTCACATATTCTGTATGAAATGGAGTTCTATCAACTGCACTCATCTTCTCATCCGGTGAGGTAATTCTATAACATGGCACTATATCTACCTCAAATCCCAGGTATGTGCCATGCCAGTAAGGGTGCTCCGCATACTTTGCAAAACCATCTGGGATGATAACCTTTCCTATCTCCAATCCAAGATGTTTCAGATCCTCTTTTTTTAGCTCTTTGGGAAATCGAAGGAAAATATCTATATCGGGATTCCTCAAATACGTGCCCTTGGCCACAGAGCCTACAAGAATGGCATCTCCTTCAAATCCTCTCTTTTCCATCTCTTTTTGAGCCTGTGTGAGAAGTGTGTCTACCACACTTCTCAGCTTTATTTCCTCCTCTTCCGGGAGTTTTACCTTTCGAAGAACCTCTTTCCTTATTTCCTGCTCATTATGGATATTATCGCCTCCGCAGGCTCTCCATTTGCCTCCTCCAGTGCTTTTTTTGCCTCCTCTTCGCTGCATCCTGTTTGCTGCATCACAAGCTGCACATCCTCCTCGGTGTAAATAGGTTTCTCCTCTTTCTGCTTCTCAACTTCTATTTTCTTCATTTCACCTATCACCTGAAGCATCTTCTGGCCCTGAATCTCCATGGCCATTACTTGTGGCTCCTCTATTATATAATCCCCTTCAGCAGTCTTTATTATGATCTCATATGCATCTATCTCCTTTGCCTTTAATTGCCTCATCAGACGTCTCATCTCTCTAGGATTGATCATAATGGGCAATTTATTTGCGGGTATTTAACCTCTTCCCCCTAAAGTTTTAATAGAGAAAGAGAGATATGCCAGAATGCAGCTCCTCCTGGGAATTCTTTTAGCTCTTGCAAGCGCTTTTTTATGGGGTTTCACAACCGTAATTGCAAGAGTATTTCTAAAAAGTGGGGGGAGCATGATTCTGAGCATACTCCGCTTTATTATAAGTGCCCCCATCTATCTTTTGCTCCTTACAATTCTAGGTTTTCCACCATTAACTTCCATGCTACTCTTCATCATTTTTCTCTCCTCTCTTGCAGGTTTTATTTTGGGCGATTTCTTCTTTTTTTACTCCATGAAATTAATGGGTGTGGCAAAAAGCACTTTGCTAGTAACCATGTATCCTCTCTGGACTATGATCCTGGCCTATTTTCTTCTTGGGAGAGAGATAACAGTTACTATGATTATGGGTGCACTCTTTATAATTTTTGCAGTTTCTTCTGTAGTATTCAAAAAAGAGGAGGAGAAATGGCATCCTCTGGGAGTTCTTTATTCGATAATCACTCAATTTTTATGGGCTTTGGCGGTGGTCTCCATAGACTGGTTGCTAGTAGATTTGCCTGTTTATCAAGTTACCGGGCTGAGAATAATAGCGGGCGGAGCCATCTCCCTTACGATGCTGCCTTTTCTGGGAAAGCAGGTGATAAAGCTGAGTCGTATGGAGTGGGCCTATGTAGCAATTATATCAATCTTTGGTATGGTTATAGCTCAGTATACATTTACCAAGTCCATAGAGCTTGCAGGCTCGGGCATAGCTGCGCCTGTGGGTGAGACAAGTCCTTTAATAGCCACAGTGCTTGCAAAGCTGTTTCTTAAAGAGGAAGTCACTCCAAGGTTATTCATAGCCATACTACTCATGGTTGCAGGAGTGTTTGTTCTCTCCCTATGAAAAAGGTGATGCCCGTTATATTAACTCTATCTTTATCCTGCCATTTAAATCTTCTTTGCTCAGAGAGAAAGAAACAATGCCTACGAATGATGAGAGATCTATGAAGTTCTTTCCTGGACGAATTTCAAATCTATCCTCCAGAGCTTCATTAATCGGTAGGGAGAGATCATATTCGTAAACTTTCAACTCGTTACTTCTAGAGGCATAGAGCAGCATTCTTGCCTCTTTATATCCGTAAAGTGGGAGCCCACCAAATATGTTTTGACCAAGCTCTTTTTTTGCCATGGAAATTGTTGAGAGAGGGATTGAAAAACTAACCGGAGGTGGAGAATTATGAATAATATCCTGCGATAGAATTGAGAATCCCCTGTATCCTGTATCATAAGGAGTGGCATCTTCTGCACCCACATTAGGAGAAGTATTGGTGGCTAACAGAATTTTATCTCCTAGGGATTCAATACTAGTAATTCTTGCCCCAAAAACTCCCACAATTTTCACCATTGGCGGAGTAACATATAGGAGAAGCGTTGGTGAAGATATGGTGTTTGTAAACATTGATTTTATCTTATCTTCTATGCTTCGCGGTTGATAAATTGCATCATGATGTGCGTTGTAAGGAATTAACGCTCCTCCGTTATGATAAAGCACATTGGTGCGCATAGGTGCTTGAAAATTGAAAATATCGAGGAGACGAATGAACCGAAAATTTTCCCCGTTGAGAGGATTGCCTACGAGTACTCCTCCTCTCGTGAAAACGAAGAATCTGTTATAGAGGGATGCCACATCCCCTATAGAGGGCATGAATATTCCTTCGCCATCTACTGCTTTAGCATATTTCACTGAGAAGACATCCCATTTCTTATCCACAAGATCAAGAGATAAGAGCTTTGTAACTCCAGTTAAAAAATTATCTCCAGAAGCAAAGAATATGGAATCGTGAAGGATATCTCCCTTCAGAGTGGGCTCATCTCTCAATTTTGTGGCATGTCCATTTTTACGCTCCAGAGTGTATATGCCCAGATTTTTATCTCCATCCTCCCTGCAAATGAAAAGTCGGTCGTTATAGGGATCATAGATGATATCGCTCACCTCTCCTGCCCACTGTGTTGGATGGTGTATTGAATCTTTCCACAGAAGGGAGATACTATCATTCTCGATGTTATATACATGAACATGCGAGTACTTGTTTTTAAAATTAATTGCCTTGTTCTCATAAATTGCTGGAGTATGGATCCAGCCTCCAAAATAAAGGTACTCATCCACAGTCTCAACGGCATTATATGTATCTCCTCCCGATACAGGAGTTTTGCCCACCTTTTCAAATCTATAAACCCTTTCATAATTATCTTTGATGAAATGTGCCTCTCCTTCAAATGCAAGGGTATAGTAAAGCATCCTTCGATAATATTTCAGACCGAAGATTCCTCCGCTTCCCCACTCTGGAGCGTATCTCGGAGGGTATGTGTGAAGATAGCCCAAGATTTTATCTATGGCCATGAATATCCTCTCCTTGAT
>JAGHBQ010000037.1 GCA_021160945.1 Thermoplasmata archaeon | reverse complement strand
GCCAAGAATCAGAAGTATGCTTTTTCCCTTTTTATTTTTTTGTTTATATTCCATGAATTTCACCAATTACCCTTAAGAAGTATTTGTATTTAACTATTTTGATAACAAATTAAAATTGGATATTAGCTCTTAAGTTATAATGCTTCAAATATAAATCATAACGCTCCCTGAAGTGCATCTATCTTTAATATTGATAATTACCCAGCATCGAATCATCATAAAATCTAAGAAAAACCCAAAAATAGGAAAACTCTAAGGAAGAAGGATGCTCTGAAAAAGTCCCCGATATTGTGATTCCAGTTTTCTTATTCTGTGTTTTGGTATCCAGAATCTCCCATCTCTCTCATGGATATTTTCTCCAATATCTTCGAGAATCTTAGCATCTCTTCTATCCAACACATATCCTTCATACGATCCTGAAGGTATGAAAAAAGTTATAGGAAAAAATATAGAATCCAGGGGCAGGCTCGCAAGCCTGGCAATTTCTTCCAGCATCTCCCTTTCAAGTTTAACTTCCCTCTCGCTGTCCCGTATCACAGAGTCCTCCAGCAGCCTTTTAAGCGAAACCCTCTTCTTTATTAACCCCCTATTTATCCCTAGTATCTCCTCTCTAAGTATATTCTCAATTACCATCCTCTCTCCTGAAGTCTCTCACTTAGCTGGGATATCTCTTGACCATACATACCTTTGAGACCTTTAGAAACCTCTGCGATGGTTTCAGGCTCATCGTAATGCATCACAGCCTCAACTATGGCGCGGGCCATCTCCTCAGGATTGGGTGATTTGAATATACCACTTCCAACAAACACTCCATCGGATCCAAGATTCATCATCAAAGCTGCATCTGCAGGTGTTGCCACGCCGCCGGCTGCAAAGTTCACCACCGGAAGACGCTGCAGTCTCTTTATCTCCTGAAGCTCCTTGTAGAGGCCATCAATAATCTCATTCAGGGTATATTTTCCATAAACAGGCTCGTCCTTCTCAACCTTTGGTTCAAACCCATTGAGTTCTTTAACACGAATAAGCAATTTTGCATAGGATTGTGCATAATTCTCTGCCAGTTTATGCATGTTCTCATCATCCATGTATTTAAGCTCCTCTATTGCGCGGTTCACAAGTCTCATGTGTCTCACAGCCTCTATGACATTACCCGTACCTGCCTCACCCTTTGTGCGTATCATTGCAGCTCCTTCCCATATTCGACGTACAGCCTCACCAAGATGGCGGCATCCACACACAAAAGGTATGGTAAATTCCCTCTTATCTATGTGAAAGAAGGGATCTGCAGGTGTGAGAACCTCACTCTCATCGATCATATCCACCCCCAGAGCCTCTAAGGCACGGGCTTCCTGGATATGCCCTATACGAACCTTTGCCATTACAGGAATACTCACGGCGTCCATAATCTCCTGAATCTTGAGAGGATCTGCCATTCTGGCTACTCCTCCTGCAGCACGTATATCTGCAGGAACACGCTCAAGTGCCATTACAGCAACAGCTCCAGCATCTTCTGCAATCTGAGCCTGCTCGGCATTGGTAACATCCATAATAACGCCACCCTTCTGCATTTTTGCAAATCCTCGCTTCAGCAATTCGCTACCGTATCTTACATTCTCCAGATTCAAATGGAAAGGCATTTCCCATCACCTCAAACTCCCTAAGAGGTGCACGTTTATTTATCTTTCGTTCAAATCTTCATAATTTTTCACATTATCGCAAAGAAAAATAAGAGAAGGAAGAGAAGGGATATCACAAGGGCAACACGAATCATAAATTTTCCTGCCTTCTCCTTCTCATAGTATTTTCGTGGCCCTATTTTAAGAACTGGAAATGCGAAGAGGGCACCGGCCATTAGGCCAAGAACATTTTCAAGGGTAAGAATAAGTGGACGAAGATAGATTTCAGGAGAAAGTGCTAGGGATATTCCAGTGACTGCTGCTGGGGGCAGCAGCGCAGCGGCAATTGCTATACCTGCTATGCTTTCTGATATCCCCTTTGAAAAAGAGAGAACAGAGGCAAAGCCAAGGAGAAATGCTATGAGAAGATAGATAGGGTTTTTGTCAAGCCGAAGAAGGATTTCCTGCGTGATGGAAAGAGGGATAAAATTGGATAATAGAAGGGTAATGAAGTATGAGAGAAGTATCACCATGGAAATATAAAGAAGCAGATTTCCTATGCTTTTTAATCCATCTCTGGCCCGACCAACCGCAATGTTGAGGGCAAAGGTATAAATGGGTCCCAAAAGAGGAGAAAGAAGCATAGCACCTATTATAACTGCAATGTTATTCATAAAAAGTCCGGTAAGCGCTATGATTCCTGCAATGCTTGTTAAAAGAAAGTAGTGAGGATCAAATTTTGTATATTTCAGGCTCGAGGTTATAAGCTCTTCCACCGGAGATTTTTCCTTGGATATTAGCTTCTTTTCCTTTCTCTGAAGGTGAGATGAAACTACAAAATCTAGAGAGGATACTGCAATAACATTCTCTTTCTTTCTCAAATCGATAGAACCCTGGATTTCTCTCATCAACTCATCGAGATTTTCCTCTACCACATATAGTTCATACTTCTTCAACGTCCCAAAATAGGTGGAGAAATAAAGGTTGTCTTTAATTGCCTCCTCTACCTTTGCCGCCTCATTCTCATTCACTATTATTGTAATCTTCTTCATTTTGATAAAGTATGGAGGAGTATGTTTTAATACTTTCCCATAATTCTTCATATAAACTCGAGAGCGGTTTCTCATATT
>JAGHBQ010000058.1 GCA_021160945.1 Thermoplasmata archaeon | reverse complement strand
TCTCAGCAATGCTCTTCATCTTTTCCTCCGAGGGTTTCTTGCGAGGAGGCATCTTGTATTCCATTCTCAATCTTCTATACTTTTCGCTCACATCGTGGAACGGGAGAAGGTGTATTTTCTCAAATTTTCCCATAGAGGAAATGAAATTAACCCATCCATTAACATTTGCATCGGTATCCGTTATACCTGGAATTACAGGGAATCTCAGAAACACATCTTTTCCACGACCCTGCTCCCCAAGAAACTTTAGGTTTTCTTTTATTATTCTGTTGCCCACCCCAGTGTATTTTTCATGCTCTTTCTCATCAAAGAGCTTCAAGTCATAAAGGAATATATCTACAAAGGGCTCAATATCCTTCATGACTTCATGAGAGGCATATCCCGCAGTGTCTAATGCTGTGTGAATATACTTTTTCTTTATTTCCTGAAGTGCAGCTTTCAAAAATTTTGGCTGGAGAAGAGGTTCGCCTCCTGAGAAAGTCACACCTCCAGATTCTCCATATAGAAGGGAATCTTTCTCAATTTCTTTTATAAGCTCTTCCACAGTTATGTATCTGCCCACAATTTTAGTGGCTGTTGTGGGACAGAGATCAGAGCATGTGGAGCATCCTGAAGCTACAGAGCATAACTCCTCCTTTATTTTTTGCAATTTCTCTTCAAAATAAATGGCCTTGGTGGGGCAAACATTCACGCAAGTATAGCAGTGGATGCATTTGTACTCGAAATACATAAGCTGAGGTTTTGGAGATATTCCCTCAGGATTGTGACACCATATGCATCTCAGAGGGCATCCTTTCATGAACACCGTGGTTCTTATCCCTGGCCCGTCATGTATTGCAAATCTTTTTATATCGAATATTATACCGCGCATTCTTATACCTCTTTATAATTCCTTTTGTTCAGTTCTTTCTATAATCTCATCCTGAAGTCCCTTGGGAAGGTTTACGAAATAGTCACTGTAACCGGCAACTCGAACCATAAGATCCTCATATTCTGTTGGTTTTTTCTGAGCCTCCTCAAGAAGTTCTCTGCTCACAACATTAAACTGCACATGATGTCCACCCCATCTGAAAAATGATCGTATGAGATGAGCTAATTTTTTAATATTTTCTTCGTTTTCAAGGAGATCCGGCGTTAGCTTTTGATTTAGAAGTGCACCTCCTGTCTTATCCCAGTCACATTTTGCCACACTTCTGAACACGGCTGCTATTCCCTTCTTGTCCATTCCCTGCACAGGCGATATACCTTCCGATACGGGAAATCCCGCCTTTCTTCCATCGGGTGTGGCACCTGTAACCTTACCGAAGTAAACATGCACTGTGGTTGGAAGGAAATACGCTCTCTTAGAGGCCTTTCTCACAGGTGAAGGTGGATATGATTCTATTATATCCACCATGGTATCAACTATTCTTTTCGCAATATTGTCCACATAATCATTGTCGTTTCCAAATTTGGGCGTTTTGTTAATAAGTATCTGTCTGAGGATTTCATATTTTCCTTCGAAATTTTTATTAAGGGCATTCAAAAACTCATCTATGCTCACGGTTTTCTTATCAAAAACATGGAACTTTAGAGCGGCAAGACTATCTGCAAGAGTCCCGAGACCAACTACCTGAATGTACTGGGTGTTATATCTTGCACCACCGGCATTGTAGTCCTTTGCATTCTTCACACAGTCTTCTATCCAGAGGGAGAGGAACGGTACTGGTAGATATTTTGCATATAGCGCCTCAATGAGATCATTTCCACGCATTTTTATGTCCATGAAGTATTTCACCTGTTTCACGAAAGCATTCCAGAGTTCTTCAAAGCTCTTGAACTTTCTCGGGTCACCGGTTTGTATGCCTACCTTTTTCCCTGTTCTGGGGTCATATCCGTTGTTCAGTGTGATTTCCAGTATTTTTGGCAGATTAAAATATCCTGTCAAGATGTACGCCTCTTTTCCAAACGCGCCAGTTTCCACACATCCACTTACTCCAGAGGCGCGGGCATCTTCAAGGGTTTTACCCTGTCTAAGCATTCTCAATATGACGCGATCAAAGTTGAAAAACGGTGGTTCACCAAATCCGGGGGCTACGACTTTCAGGGCCTTAATTACGAATTCATCTGGATTCTTGTCGCTTACAAGCACTGCAGTGTTTGGTTGAAGTGTTCTCATCTCATCCAGAACTTCTAATACAAGATAAGATAGTTCGTTAACTCCGTTTGAACCATCCTTTTTCAGGCCACCCACATTCAGTTTTGAGAAATCGTTATATGTGAAGCTCTCCTCAGCCGTTACACCAACTTTTGGCACCGCAGGCTGATTGTTGAACTTAAGCCAGAAAGCTTCCAGTAGCTCTTTTGCCTTCTCTCTTGTGAGCCTTCCTTCTTCCACATCCTTCTTGTAAAATGGATAAAGATGCTGATCTATTCTACCCGGATTGAAAGAGTCCCAGGGATTAGTTTCATAAGTCACACCCACATGGATGAACCAGTAATGCTGTAAAGCCTCCCAGAAATTGCGGGGTGCATGAGCAGGAACCCAACTGCAGATTCTCGCCATCTCTTCAAGCTCCTTCTTTCTTTTTTCATCCTTTTCCTTGGAGGCCATTTTCTCAAGCTTCTCGGCGTATCTGCGAGCATAGATAATGAGGGCATCTGCCACAATATCCATGGCCTTCTGTTCTTCCATTTTATCATAATATTCAGGATCCGAGGAATTTAAATTTTCTATGGCCTCCTTTATCTCCTTTTTTATGTCAAGAAGTCCTTTGTGGAATATTCTCTCGCCTCCCGCTGTATGACCAGGCGATCTCTGCTCCATAAATTCTGTCCATACACCTGCTTCATACGCAACTTTCCATTCTTCTGGGAGCTCGGAAAATATGATATCTCTCATCGAGCGCCCTTTCCAGAAGGGGATTATTTCTTCTCGATAAATTCTCTGTGTTTCATCATCTACATGATAGGGCATATTTTCTCGGGTATCGAGAATTTCAAGATCTTCCTCACTATGGACAGTTATTTCAGGATATGTGGGAACTTCCTTAACTCCTGTACCTCTGAGCCCCACTATAAGTT
>JAGHBQ010000004.1 GCA_021160945.1 Thermoplasmata archaeon | reverse complement strand
ATAGGATGGTAGAAATTTATCGGGAGAGATGTAGGACCGGCATCGAAGGTCTGGATCACATATTGAATGGCGGAATACCTCGGGGTAATACTGTTCTTATCACCGGCTCATGCGGAACAGGAAAAACTACATTGAGTCTTGAGTTCTTAGTTCACGGCGCACTTATGGGAGAGAGATCCATGTACATCTCTGTCACAGAAGCCCCCGAGAAACTTGTAGAAAATATGATAAACTACGAATTCTTCGATAAAAAACTCATAACAGAGAGAAAATTAATTCTAGTGGACCTTCAGGAAATATATGTGAAACTCGGACTGGAAAAATTGGAGTTTACTCTTGAAGATGTTAATGTTCTTGTCTCTCAGATAGTAAAGATGGTGAAGGAACTTGGAATTAAAAGACTAGTTATAGATTCAATAACCTCCGTATGTTATCGCCTTACATCTAAGGAACAGATAAGAGAGTTTATACTTCACCTGGGAAAGGAGCTCTCTGATATAGGTTGCACAACACTTCTGGTCTCAGAGTTACTTCCCTCTGCTCAAGGTTACTCCCAATATGGGGTGGAGGAGGCAATCGCGGATGGGATAATTCTTCTTGGCAATATGGAGAGGAGGGGGGATTTGCTCAGAACCCTGCAGGTAATAAAAATGCGTGGAACAACGCATTCCAGAGCGAAGTATGTGCTTGACCTTACTTCCATAGGTGTTCTTCTTGCCCCTCTGCTCAAGGGAGGGAGTGTAGAGGTGAGATGATATGAGCGTATCTTCCCGAATTGTGGACAAGCTCAGCGAACTGCCCCCGGCTTCATCGCTTGCTCTTTACATAGATGTGAATTCATATTTTGACTCACTTCGTGCCCTTGTGGATATATTTGCCACTAAGAATGATCTCTATGTATTTTACATATCTTCCATGATACCCTCTCGCAACATAGTGGGAATATTTGAGCTCCTTGGGATAGATTCCTCTCGAGTTTTCTTTGTGGACACTATATCGCATCTCATGCCTGTGAAAACAGAGTATTCGGATAAATTTCTCTATATAGAAAGCCCGACTATGCTGGAGAACATAATGCTAAAGGTAGAGTATCTTCTGAGGAAATACAGCGATAAGAAGGCTATAGTCATCTTGGATTCCGTAAATTCTATGGCCATACATAATGATCTGAAGATTCTATCGGAATTTCTACATATCTTTGTTACTTTCCTGCGAAACTGGGAAAGCTATATGGTTATAATATCCCTTGAAGAGCAGACAACCGAAGATATCAGAAATATGCTAAATTTTGTGACCGATGAGGTGCTGGAGGTGAAGGGAGAATGAATTCGGCACTGAAAACCACAACCATAGGCATAGATATGCTTGATAAGGCCCTTATGGAGGGGATACCTAAGGGATATACCATACTCTTAGCTGGAACTCCTGGATCAGGCACAGAATTGTTTGCAAAGCAGTTTGCTGCAGCCGGGGTGGGCAAAGAAAATGTGGTATATTTTACAACCACTGAGAGGGATGAGGATATACTAAGCACAATGAAAGGTTTCAACTGGAAAACAGATATAAAGATTGTAAATATTGGTGCAGAGTATTACAGAAAGGTGCTGGAGAAGGAGTTGATAATAAGCAGATACAGGGAGGAGGGCATACCTGTAAATGAAATATTCACTCCAGGAAAGAAAAAAGAGGATAAGGAGATAAATTTTCTGACGAAGGTGACCTATGAAATATCAAAGCTTCAACCACCTTTCAGAATAATCATAGATTCTTTAGATTTCTTCCTTAACCAGTACGAGAGAGCAAAGGTTATATCAGCTTTGCGTACAATAAAGGCCCATACACAGTATTATGAGAGTGTTGCCCTGATCACTATGCTCAACAATGTCTATGATACGGCAACGCAGAGTGGTATAGAGGAGATAGTGGATGTTATTCTGGAACTGGAGATGCTCCGCACTCCAGGAGGGTTTGATAAGTATCTCATCATCAAGAAGGTGCGCAATCATCCAGAAAAGACGGGAATATTCAAATATGAAGTTAAAGAAAAAGGTTTTGTTTTAGTGAAGCAGAAATGATGGAGAGAAGTGGTATAGCGGATCTTCCTCTTCATCCTGGGCATGCTCCAAAATGGCTTTTTGAGAGAATGGTCAAACTCTCGGGGGAGATAGTGGAAATAATAAAATTAGAGTTTGGTAGAGAAGAGGTACTAAAAAGGCTCGCCGATCCCTACTGGTTTCAGGCATTTTCCTGCGTAATAGGTTTTGACTGGCATTCTTCGGGTACCACAACAGTTACCATGGGAGCATTGAAAGAAGCGTTGAAACCAGAGAATGGCATTGTAGTTGTTGGAGGCAAAGGTAATGTTTCAAAGAGAACTCCTAAAGAGATAGAGAAAATTGGAGAGGAGTTTAATTTATCAACTTGGAAAATAGCAAAGCTCAAAAAGGTTAGCAGGTTAGCAGCGAAGGTAGATAATGTTGCCCTTCAGGATGGATATCAGCTTTATCATCATACTATGGTTATTGATGAGTGTGGTAACTGGGTGGTTGTGCAGCAAGGACTGAATGAAAGGAAAAAATATGCAAGAAGATATCACTGGCTCTATGGAATTCCCAGTATGGTTAGTGAGCCGCATTCAGGCATTATTTCGGATGCTATTGAAAAGGCAGTGCTGGACATGACCGCAAATAAGAGCAAAGAAGCGAGAAAAATTTCGGTGGATCTTGTGAAGGACGGGGTTAGCGGTATAAGAAGCATGATATCAGAACTACGTGATAGTTCTCAGAAAACTCTGGATGATTTTTCAGGTGTAAAGGTTTTGAAAATGCCCTGGAGGATAAACTGGAGAGCCCTTTTTGATGCTTATGAAATACAGCCAAGAAACTATGAGGAGTTGCTGGAAGTAAAGGGAATCGGCCCCTCAACAGTTAGAGCGCTTGCATATATTGCTGAGATAATTTATGGTGCGCCCCCTTCATGGAAAGATCCTGTAAAATACTCCTTTGCCTTGGGGGGGAAAGATGGGGTTCCCAAACCTGTGGACAGGAAGGCATACGATAAGAGCATTGAGATTTTGCAACTCACTATCGAGGAGGCAAAAATAGATAGAAAAGAGAAGCTTAGAATGCTTCAGAGATTGAGAAGATTCGTTCCTCCTTAGCTAAACTTCTCGTAGTGGATTACCTCATCTAGAGCTCTCAGCTCCCTCTTCTTGGGTCTCTCATTCCCCTTCCCCACTGTTATAATTGCCACAGGCCTGATATCCTTGGGAAGGTTCAAAATTTCTCTCACCATTCTCTCATTGAACGCTCCTACCCAGCAGGTTCCATAGCCCATGGAGTATAGAGAGAGAAGAATATTCTGGGTTGCTGCAGCAGTATCCTGGAGGGCATAGAGATTCATGCCTCTCGAACCGTAGTAGGCGGAGCGCATTATATCTGCACAGATAACTATAAGCACGGGAGCTTCCAGCACATGATATTGTGAATAACTGGCTTTGTAAAGCTTTCTCTTTATCTCCTTATCTCTAACTATCACAAATTCCCATGGCTGAAGATTTCCAGCTGATGGTGCATGGATACCACAATCGATCGCCTTTTTTATAACTTCTTCGGGTACATTTTCATTTTTGTAGGATCTTATGCTTCTCCTTCCATATATTGCGTCTATGACCTCCATATACCTCAATAACCTCAAAGATTAATAAATTTAAGGGCAAATATTTATTAAGAATGTGAGCTATGGAAAATAATGAGTGAAGAAGTAATTAAAAAAGCAAAAGAGCTTGGTAAAGCTCTAAAGGAGACCGAGGAATATAAAGAATTTGTAGAAGCTCAGAAAGCTCTGGATAGCGATGAGAATGTTCAGACACTTTTAAAGGAGTATGATGATAGAGCCAAGGATATTCAGGTCAAACAGATGACTGGAGAGAACATAGAAGAAGATATGATCTCTCTGCAAAAATTGGAGAAGGAGATAGTGGGAAGTGAGAGTATGGAAAGATACACCAAAGCGGAGAGAAAGTTTAAGGAGCTGGTGGACAGCGCAAACAAAGCAATAGTGGAAGCCATGGAAGGAGAAGAGGAGGAAAAAGAATAAATATAATGAATACCATAGTATCAATTCTATGGATGAAAAAATTGTTGAGATAGCCGAAGGCATAAAAAGCATGGAGATAAGAGGTGCTGGAAGAATAGCAAGGGTTGCAGCTCTTGCATTGAAATATTTTGCCGAGGATTTTTCAGGTACCGAAGAAGATTTTTTAAAAGAAATAGAGAGGGTAAAGGAATACCTTATATCCACAAGACCCACAGCAGTATCTCTCAAAAATGCCGTTTATTTTGTAATAAACAGAATGAGGGGAGAGAATTTGGAAGAGCTACGCAAATCAGTAATCAGAAGTGCGGAGGAATTTATTAAGAGATCCAAAGAGGCCCTCAAAATTATTGGAAAATATGGGTCAGGTAGAATTCCTGAAGAAGCAACAATATTGACACATTGCAATTCCTCTGCCGCTCTGGCAACTATAATCCAGGCACATAGGGACGGGAAGAGGATAAAGGTCTTTAACACAGAAACCAGACCATGGTTTCAGGGGCACATCACAGCGAAAACTCTAGCAAAAGAGGGTATAGATGTTACTATGATCGTGGATTCCGCAGTCCGATATTTTATGCGAGAGGTTGACATAGTGGTTGTGGGTGCCGATACCATTGCTTCCAATGGAGCTGTCATAAACAAAATAGGGA
The DNA here is from genome assembly GCA_021160945.1 of Thermoplasmata archaeon. Taxonomy (GTDB): domain Archaea; phylum Thermoplasmatota; class Thermoplasmata; order Thermoplasmatales; family Aciduliprofundaceae; genus S014-41. Next base: position 364 of record JAGHBQ010000004.1, on the reverse strand, counting down.
CTTCACAGATAGCTCTTGCAGCCCATGAAGCAAGAGTCCCCTTCATAGTATGTGCTGAAACCTATAAATTCTCCCCAGAGACGGTAATTGGCAAGCTGGTGAAGATAGAGGAGAGGGATCCGAGGGAGATAGCAGACCCAAAGGATTTCCCGGAGGTTAAGTTCAGAAATCCTGTATTTGATGCCACACCTCCAGAGTATGTGGATGCCATAGTGACAGAAATTGGGGTGATATCGCCATATCTTGCGTATGAAATAATAAAGGAGGTGATGAATTTTGGAGCTGAAGGTAAGAAGAATAGATATTGAGGCTGGAGGATATGAAATAATTTTAAATGAAGATGATGCCAAAGAACTTGGAGTTT
>JAGHBQ010000134.1 GCA_021160945.1 Thermoplasmata archaeon | reverse complement strand
TCAATCTCCTTCACCACATTACCCGCATATTTGTGCGTTTCGTTACCGTAATGCACAATCACAAAAAAATTGGGGTCATTCTCAATCTCAATCTTCATCCTGTAGACGCCTCGCTCTATCATAAGCGTGTATGCAACCATTTATTTTCACATCAATTTGACATCCAAACATACATATACCGCATAATAGAATTTACCAAATACTTGTTGAAGAGGGAAAAATCATGAAAAGTAAGAAGAAGAGGAGGCAGAGAAAATATGTGAGATTCGAAAGAGAGCATTGGATGAGTTTATGGCAGGGTGACTGGAAGCAACTGGATGATGGTGGATGGCTGCTCGCATTCATGGACGATGCCAGCCGCAGGATAATGGCTATGGAATATTTGATAAAGCAACCCCAGAAATAGCAAGCACTGCCACGAGCAAATATGGATAATATGGTCCTATACTATTTTTCATGTTCTTCTCTTTTAATTACCTATTATTGATATAAAGTATAAAAATCTTTAGAATGAACTATAAGAAAAAGCCTATAGACATACGATTATTTCTCTCTGGTTTTTCTCTCCCAAATGAAGACACCCATGTAAATGGAGAAAAATAGGAAGAATGAATAAATTCCCTGGTATAGATAGTCGTACTGAAGAGCAGGGGACAACCTCTGGAAGGTTATGGTTCCACTGGTATTGGAAAGTATCTTAAGATATCCTCTACTGGGAATGAAAATTCTATCGGTTATAGGATATTTTCCTTCACCACTCCAGATTAGTCTATACTTTCCATTTATGTGCTCATTGAACCATACTTTCACGCTCCAGTTGTACATGCCTATGATTATCATATAGGGCCCTGAATGAGGGATGTTTTCATAGCATATGGTATCTTTCTCAACATCACCACTAAAAATGGTTGAGGGTGAGTATAGCCCTGTAACTACAAGCGCGAGAGATATAGCCATTCCAATAGCGGCAATCTGTTTAAGAATGGAAGTTATAAGGTTCATCATCCTTCTGACCTCCTGTAAAGTATATAGGATAATGCGCCATAGAAGATGATTAAGGGTATTTCATATGAATAAAGATGGAAGAAATCTCCTAGAGAACGTACAATATGACCATAAATTATGGGCGGCAACCAAATATTCAATGGAAGTATCAGGTAATTTTCGATTATATATAAAGAGATAATTCCCACAAGTATGCCAGTGCTTTTTTTAAAAAAGAGTCCCCAAAATATGAAAAAGGAGAACACATATGCAACATCTGTAAAAATAGAGAGCATATAGAGATATGGATAAGTAGTATTAAATCCAAATATTTCATTTATTTTAATGAATATGGTTAAAGTTTTTATGAAGAATAGGGTAGATGTGGCAAATACAATGCCAGATATATATTTGGAAAGAAAATTTCTACCCTTAGTTAATGGAAGGGACATTTCAAAAAGCCATGTGCCACTTTCAAAGGGGTGAGTGAAGAGTATGATCGATACATAACCAATGAATATTATAACGGAAACACCATGCTGGAAGGGAGTAACCTCCCAAAATGTCGATGTGAGTTTTGATAAAGAGAGAGAAATGCCCTCGGTAGAGAAATATGTATTTCCTATGTTTAACTCCAGAAATATAAAAATGAAAATAAAGAAGAGGTATTCTGGGGAAAGAAACAGGTTTTTGAGATACCATTTAATTTGTTTGGAGATAATCATTTAAGATCACCTCAAATATCTCCTCCAGCTCCATTTTTTTAACCCTTATACCTATAACATCTTCCCGGAGATAATCTTTTAAGGAATCTGTTGTGATGACTTTACCATTTTTTAAAGCAACCTCATAATATAAACCCCCATATTTTTTCATGATATTTTCCATTGAGTCGTGCAGGAGGATCTCGCCTTTATTCATAATAACTATCTTGCCTGCCATTTTTTCAACATCATGGAGCAAATGGGTTGTGAAAATTATTGAAGATTCTCTCCCTTTTCTTTTTATCCTATCAAAAACCCTTTTCCTCCAAACAGGGTCTAAATTTGCCGTGGGTTCATCAAGTATTATGAGTTCCTGATTCGTTGTTAAGGCGTATGCAATACCTATTTTCTGAGTCATACCGGCAGATAGTGCACCTACCTTTCTGTCCAGATCGTAAATCTCAAGATAATTGAGTATATCTACAATGTCTTCCATGGGTATTCCCTTCATCTCTGATATGTATCTCGTCAGTTCGCGAACTGTCACCCTTTTTGGAAAAACGGGTTTTTCAGGGAGATAGGAGATTCTCTTTTTCACATCACCTTCCAGCGGATTTTTTCCTAAAACTAAAATATTTCCAGCAGTAGGTTTTGCTATTCCAAGAATAATTTTTAACAGTGTGGTTTTACCTGAACCATTTGGACCCACTATCCCGGTGATTCCCTTTTGGAATTTTAGATTCACATTTTTAAGTGCCACCACTCTGCCGTATAGGGTCCGGTATATCTTGCTTATCTCTTTCGCTTCCACAATATCCATGCTGCTACACTCCCCACTGCAATAATAATACCCCCTATTAATACTATATTCTCCTGCCAGAATCCAAGCGAATTTTCCTCTCCATGTATATTTGTGTTATTGAAATCTATAGCACACATTATTGCTCCATAGTTGTTAAATACACTAAACAGGACATCGTCTACATAATTGCCATATAAGAGAATTCCAGTATCTCTATCATAATAATTCTGAAGATTCAATATGGGTGAAGAACCTGTAGGAAGAGTCATATTAGTTTCGTTCTTAGATAATATTTCCCTATCCTTATTGCTTATCATATCTGTCATAAGGTACGGATTGTAAAGATGAAGTTGGTCATTTTTTATCTCCGTCGGAAAAATCATAACCTTGGGGATAAATGAAGTACCCATATATCTTGCAACAGGTTTCGCATGGGGATCCTCTTGCACAGAAGATACCTTATCTTTATTCCAGGTCACATCGATAGCTGGATTTATCCATAGATTAACAGTTCCCTTATTTGAAACCAGCTCTCTTTTCAGAAAATTGACTTTGAATGTTTTTTCATTGCTATAATTCATAATTACCATGCCTAAATCATTTTTGTAATGAGATTTTATGTGTAAAGCATCATATAAATTCTCAGGTATTTCATTGGAAGTCAAGTTATAAATCTCTATTTTCATATGAATCGTGATAATGACATCTTCCACCTTTTTTATTTCCCAAAACATGTATCCCCAGGAGTGAGTATCTCCAAAATCAAATGGGTCAAGAAGATAGTATTTATCCTTATATTTTAGGGCTATTTCACCTAGATCCAGATAATATCCAGCATGGGAGCCCACCCTAACCCACGAAGGAAGAGTTTTCTCCTGGGCACCTGACAGTGGCAGCGATAGAGAGAGAAAAGACAGAACTAGCAAAAAAATTAAGAGATGTGATATTATTTTCCTCATTTTCATCCACCCGTTGGTTGAGGTCCTTCCAAATCACAGGGTGCAGTTACTCTATACCATGGCTTCCAACAATGTGCCTCTGGATCATACCACGTAATATCCACATCATTATTATTGCTGAAAATCCATGTTCTGGTAGATGCATAGTAGAGTTTTCCATCACTCGTGTATGTCTCTCTTCCTTCCACAAGAACCTCAATATAATCTCCATATTTACGATGTTGTTCATAGGATTGGCTGCTATAGAAGTCAACTTTTAATTTTTCTATGGCACTTTGCGCATAAAATCCAATAGAGCCACTGCCCAGATGATACACAGGTCCTGTAGTTTGATATCTCACACCCCCACATAGTGCATATCCGGTAACTTCTCCGGGAAATCCATAGATCAATACCGTTGTAATTGTGCCTTGTGCATCCATAGCACTAGCCGGCATAGGTAGAAGGGTGGTAGAGAGCAAGGCAATCACCAAAGCTATATATATATCTTCCAACTTTCAATTTTACCACCCAAATAAACTATAACTATATATACTATTTATTATTTTCGGTTATCTTTATTGTATATAGTATCCCAAAATAATTTAACATCCAGACCATTATGAAGGATGAGAAAGCTGAATCAGAGGAAGGTACGGTGGATTATCAGAGAAATAGAGAAGGGGAGGAGAATAAAGGAGGTAGCAGAGATACATGGATAACGAGGGTTCGAGTATGGCAGCTGTAGAGGGAGCATATGAGCAGAGGAGAGACACCGGAGTCGGAGAGGCTGGACGATGCCAGTCGCAGGATTATGTGCTATGGCATATTTGATAAAGCAACGGGGAAAAAGCCATCTCGTGCTGATGAATGGCTTTCAGGAATTTGGAAAACCGGATGAGATACTCACCGACCATGGCACACAGTTCGTAGCATCCAGAAAAGATAAGAAAGGATTTGCAAAACATAAATTCGGTAAATTTCTGGAAGAAAACGGAATAAAGCATATTCTTGCCAGAGTACAACATCCACAAACCAATGGAAAGATTGAACGCTTCTTTGGGTGCTGGATGCCAAAAAGAGCCTATTCAACAGTGTGGATGAGTTCATACACCGGTA